>JBMTCI010000012.1:0-10865 GCA_049430745.1 Luteolibacter sp.
TACAACGAAACCGTCAACAAGGCCAAAGGCATGCTGCGCGCCGTGGCACTCGCTCGCACGCTGAAAGAATAACACTCATCGATTCACCACGATGCTGCTCATCATCGATAACTACGACTCGTTCACCTACAACCTCGTTCAGTACTTTGGCGAGCTTGGAGCTGACATGCGCGTGTTTCGCAACGATGCAGTTTCGGTGGAAGAGGTTCGCGCGATGAAACCCGAACGCATCTGCATTTCGCCGGGCCCTTGCACGCCGAATGAAGCCGGCATTTCCTGCGATGTCATTCGCGAGTTTGGTGCAAGCACGCCCACTCTTGGCGTTTGCCTTGGTCATCAATCGATCGGACAAGTCTACGGCGGCGATGTCGTTCGCGCCGATCGCCTCATGCACGGCAAGACCTCGCCGATCCATCACAAAGGCCAAAGCGTTTTCGCCGGCATGCCCGATCCCTTCGAAGCGACGCGCTATCACTCGCTCATCGTCAAACGCGAGACCCTGCCCGATTGCTTGCAAATCACCGCATGGACGGAGGAGGGGGAGATCATGGGTCTCATGCACAAACAGCACCCCGTGCATGGCGTGCAGTTCCATCCCGAGTCGATCCTCACGCAGGACGGCAAGCGACTGCTGGAGAATTTCCTTAAGATTTGAGGCCTGCTGGCCAGCTTTACATGCTCGGCGATTTGCTTGTTGTGAAAATGACTGCTTTGCCCAATGCTAAATCGCATGAAATGTTTCGCATGCATAATTTCGCTCGTTTACGCGCTCACGCTGTCGCTGCACGGACAGGAAAATTTGCAGGCGCCATTGGAGCAAAGCTATCAGGTCTGGAGGGACGCAATGCTGCGCAAGGATTTCGTGCGTTGGCGGCAGGTGACCGCGCCTCATCGGCAGATGGAAATCAAGAATCGTATTGTGTCGGAAAAAAAGCCGTTTCCTGCCGCTGTATTTGAGCTGCCGGCGGATCCACCGAAAATCGAAGGTCTTACATTTCTTGAAGCTACACGCAATGGCGCGACAGCGAAGGCAGCATATTTCGGGAAAATCGATTTTGGTGTTGGCGCGAAATCAGCCGACAACCTGCTCGTGCTTTCATTTGTGCAAGGAAAGGGGATCTGGCTCTATGATCGGGCGGATGTGGTGAATTTGGCGTCGCTACCCGAGGTGCGGAAAGAGCTCGCTGCGGGAAATTTGAAGTACCTCAAGGAGACGCCAGAGGCGCGTCCGTCGGGCATCGTGCCACCAACACCGATTGAGGCCAAACCCGCAAAGACCATCGCCAAGGTCTATGTTTTTTGCCCAGGCCGCGAGGTGAAGGTACAGGTCAACCGCATCAGTCATCATCGCTTTGCCAATGCCAAGGACGCGGAAATCGTCATCGGTGGCGCCCTTGACGGGCTCAATGACATCCAATTCACAACCCGTCAGCTGGATGGCTCGACCGGCAAGGAGGCTCTCAGCATCCGCGTCTACCTCATGTCCCAAGTGCCGGGCGTAAAGCCGATCAAGGCCTTTGAGTATCAGGCAAAGGAGGGAGAATCCATCAAAGGCACGGGCTCTTCCAGCTTTGTGGTCAGCCCGGCCATGCAGGCCGCGCTGAGCGGGAAGGCCCATTGAATGGAGACTTTTCGAGGCATTTGGGGCACTTCGGCAGCCATAATTCATTACTCCGCATTACATACATTGTCACAAGTAATAATTTCCCATGTCCCGTGACCGGTAAATTTGCGACCCTGAAGGCCTTGCCGACATATGGGCATTGAAATGAAGAAACGAGACGTCAAAAAGACCAAGAAACGCAAAGCCACGGTTGGCGAGCGCACGGCTCAGACGCGTCGACCGCTTTATCGGATCTACGAGATCCACTCGGAGATCCTCAGCGGATGCTATCCGAACTGCAATGACCTCGCGAAGAAGCTTCAGGTCGAGCGCAAAACCGTGCAGCGCGACATCTCGTTCATGCGCGACGAGCTGGGTCTGCCGCTGGTCTATGAAAACACGCTGCACGGCTATTTTTACGATTCGGATATCAGCGGATTTCCCATCTTCCAGACGACCACCGAGGAGCTTGCCGGACTTTTCCTGGCCCGAAACGCCTTGGAATCCGTTCGTGGCACTCAATTGGCCACGGTGCTTCAGGAGGCCTTTGCCAAGCTGACCCGCGGGATGATGGACAAGATCCAGTTCTCGTGGAGCGACCTCGACGAGGCCTTTTCCCGCAAGACCCTCGAACAAAAGCCGCGTGACATCAAGCGCCTTGGCGAAATTACGCAATCTATTCTAAATCAGCAAGTTACTACCTTTTATTACCGAAAAATGACATCGGATGAAGCGGAGCTTCGCAAGGTGCATCCGCTGCATCTCGGCGAGGTTGATGGCGGCTGGTACCTGATTGCGTTCGATGCCAATCGCCGGGCCCTGAGGACCTTCGCCCTGCCTCGGATCAGCCGCATCAAGACCCTGAGCACTAAGTTCAATCGTCCATTGGATTTCGACGGTCGGGCTTATTTGAATCGGTCCTTCGGCATTTGGAATGTTGCCGGCGACGATGCGCGGCATGAGGTGCGGGTCGAGCTCAAAGGCTACGCCGCGGCGATGGCTCAGGAGCGTCGTTGGCATCCGACCCAGGAAAACAAATTCCTCAATGCCAAGGGCACGCGCATTGAGGTCTGCTTCGAAGTCGGCCGACTCGAAGAGGTTCTGCGCTGGGTCCTGAGTTTTGGCAGTTGCGCCAAGGTTCTGGCGCCAAAAGTGCTGGCCGACATGGTCAAAGAGGAAATCCGCGCGATGCAGGCGGATTAAGGTCAGGCCTGAGAGGCTTATTTCCGATCATCGACAAGCGAGCACGCAGCCTCTAGCTTCGCGCCATGCTTCGCACCATTACGCTCCTATCATTCTTGGTCATGCCCTTGCTTGCGGCTGAAGAAAAAGGCAAGTCCACCGCCTCACAAGCCGAGGCATCCAAGACGGTCACCAAGCAGGCTTCGGTTGAAATTTCCGGAAAAAAAATCCCCTACAAAGTGACGGCAGGCAAAATCCAGCTGAAGGCCGACGACGGGGATGCGAGAGCATCGATCTTTCATGTCACATACGAGCGCGAGGATGTGAAGGATCGTGCCAGCAGACCCGTGATGTTTGCCTTCAATGGCGGACCCGGATCTTCCGCCGTTTGGCTGCACCTTGGCGTGCTGGGTCCGCGGATTGTGAGTCTGGAAGGTGATGGCACACGATCAAGTCCCCCGCCCCTTCGTGCTATGGAAAATCCGCAGAGCATTCTCGATGTTTGCGATCTGGTTTTTGTCGACCCCGTATCGACCGGTTACAGCCGCGCTGAAAAGGATGTGAAGGCCGGAGATTTCCACGGGCTCAATCAGGACATCGAATCGCTGGGTGATTTCCTGCGTCTGTGGATAAGCACTCACGATCGCTGGTCATCACCCAAGTACCTGCTGGGCGAATCCTATGGCGGCATGCGCGTGGCGGGGCTTTCGCATCACATGCAATCGCGATTTGGCATGCATCTCAACGGCGTGATCCTTCTATCCTCATTGTTGGATTTTGCCACCTTGCAAAACGATTCAGGCAGTGAAATTTCTCACTCGGTTTTCCTGCCCTCCTACGCGTCTGTCGCCCACTTTCATGGCAAGGTTCAAGGCGACCGCGACAAACTCGTGACTGAGGCAACACAATTTGCCTACGGCGACTACGCCTCGGCCCTCATCAAAGGCTCATCGATCACCCCCGAAGACTCGGCCAAAATCGCCGCAAAACTTGAATCGCTCACCTCAGTTTCTGCGGCAACCTGGCAAAAGCACAAGCTGCGAATCGACCCCACGGTGTTTCGCGCGGAGCTGTTGCGCAAGGAAGGCAAGTTGATTGGCAGATTCGATGCCCGCGTGACTGCGGACGCGAATGACGAAACTGCAGTGAAGGCGGATTTCGATCCGTCCTACGCACTCGCTTACGGCGCATTCTCCAGTGCCATCATGGATTACCTTGGTCGTGATCTCGGCTATGAGGAGGATCAACCTTACGAAATTTTGACAGGCAAGGTTCAGCCTTGGCGTTGGGACGCGCAAAACTCCATCGTCAATGTCAGCGACCGTCTCTCGACGGCGATGCGCCACAACCCGCACCTCAAAGTGCTGGTGATGAGTGGTCACACCGATCTCGCCACGCCTCCCGAATCCTTGGCCCACTCGCTGCGTCACATGCTCGATCTTCCGCAGGCTGCCAGATCAAATATTCGCACCGAATTTTATGAGGGCGGTCACATGTTTTATCTCAATCCCGACGACCTGAAAAAGACCCGCACCGATCTCGTCAAGTTCCTCACGGAACCGCCGAAATAACCATTCGGTAAAAGCGTTTGGCTCCTAATCCTGCATCGTCGATTTCCAATACTCCAGGAACTGCATCGCTTGCGGTTTCGGTGTACTGGCCCGAGTCGGTCCAATCAGCCAGATCGTTGGATACCTGAAGCTGATAGCGACGGCTGGCAATGGTCGGGATGCTCAGTTTGTAAGCGCTGCCGTTTTTGGTGATGCTGAGCTTCGGATAACTGTTGGCGTCAGAGACGATCGGGTTGAGACCCACCAGCCATTCAATCGCATTCGTCATGCCGTCATTGTCGGGATCCGCACTGCCCACATAGTCCGCGCTGTTGGTGAAGTAATCATCCCACCATGCATTCGGAATGCCATCGGTGATGAGATTCGGCGCCTGATCATCCACTCCCTCATCGAATCCGAGAGTCAGCAGTTGTGGTTCGGATCCCGAAAGCTCGACTTCGATCTGATGGGTCTGAGCCTGATTGCGGCGATTGACGGTGGTGAAATTGGCACCGGTCACATCGCTGGCCGAGTCGTTGATTTGCGGCGCAACCACGAATGCTCTCACGGTGTCGCTGCCGCTTTGATTCACCAAATCCAGACGGCGACCGCCTGAAACATTCGCCGTGATTTCACTGCCCAAGTTGGCATGACCATTGATCATCAGATCGAGCAAGTTGGGTGAAAGTCCAAAGCGGACAAAGAGCTTGTTATTGGATCCAAGCGAATAGACGGCATTGAGTTTTCCAGCCCATTGATTGGGCAAAGTAATCGTTTTGCTGATGCCACCGTGTGAGAATGTCCATCCGACGCCATCGCTGGCGGCGCTCACTGTGTAAGCGCCATTGACCCCGGAGTTCGTTCCAGTGGTGCCGGCAACTGTCCACCAGTCCTTGAACCCGCTGGTGCGGTAGGCCTTGATGTTTGTGCTGGTGCCCACAAAGTTGCTATCACCCTCATCCTCCGTGTCAGTGCCGCTGTACGACGCAAAATTTCCTGCCACCTGCCAGACCGCACCTGTTTCCCCATTGCGCAACCAGGCCGCTGTCATGCGTCCGCCCTTGCTTTCAAACACCGCAAAGACACGCCTGTTGTAAAGCAGGTACTCCGTGCCACCGTCGAGGTCCACATCGACTGCTTCCGCCGCGAGCGTGTTGGCATTGGCGCTCTCATTCCATTGCTGCACGCGGCCGTAGATGTTCGCAAAGCGGGTTTGCGCCTGCGTGTTGCGAGCAAAGTCGGCAAGGGTCTGACCCACCCCATTGTCGACACTGATGTAATCACCAGTGCTGTACTTGCTCAGGTCGGCATTGGTCGAGTTGTGGAATGCCGTTTGGAACATCGCGCCATGGATCACCGACTCCGCGAGTCGACGAAGATTGGCGCTGCCGGGATCGACCAATTTGACCGATTCCCAGACCGTGTTGGCATGACCGCTCACACCGACTTGACCAAATTCGGTGGCGGCTCCCAGTGACTGGTTCTTCAAGCCTGGGCGATTGTTTCCGCCGTGATACCAGTTGTCGTAATCCTCTCCCGTCGCATGATCGACCCAATCCTTGGCGACAACTTCAGAAGTGCTCGCGTTGCCTTGAATGATGGTTCCCCAGTTGGTGTAGGTGTTGCCGTCCTGACCTTTGTAACTGATCTGACCATCAGCAATTTGCTCGGCCGTGACCACACGGATCCATGGACGACTTGAAAGCCAGCGAACATTTGCGTCGTAGTTGCTGGCCTTGGCGTGATCGGCGAAGTCACCCATGTCGCGCCACAGCGTCACCACCTGATCCTGCACATTGCTGCGCGAACGGCGGGAAAGCAACTGGCGAACCGCGAGGCTGGTACCCTCGTCGAGGGTTTGGTTGAGGTATTCACTCGTGACATCGTGAATGGGGAAAATTTTCACCCCATTCACTTCGTTGATCCGATACCCGGCAGTGCCAAGTGCCGAACTGCGGCCGAACCACTTGAGGAAATGACGCATCTGGTCGGCAAAGGTGAACTCGTAACCCATGCCGTCGATAATCTGAAGCGTGGTGGTGTCGAGTACCCGCTCGGACGGCCAGTACACTTTTCGCGAGGCAGCATTCGCTCCGTAAATCGTGTCGAGGAATTGCTCGGACAGTGCCTTGTTCGAATTGTTGAACTCCTGCGGAAAATAGCGCGGCACGTGGTCGGCGAAACTCGAGCCGACAAACGAAACCACTTTGCCTTCGGCAAGACTGAGCAGACGATTGTTGAAAGTGGGTCCGTCGTTGTTCGGCCAATCGCTGGCATTCGGGTTTTTCGCCCACTGCAAGGCTGAAGCCAAGGAAGGCGTCATGTGCAAAGTGAGCGGTGCCCCGTATGTTTCGTGAGTCTCCACCAAACGAGAATATCCCGTGGCTGGCGATCCGCTGCGGATCAGTGACTGCGTCACGCTCGACGGTTGAATGGCCTGATTCCCATGAGCCAAGAGCATGACCTTGGCCGACTTGTTGCGGTCGTTTTCAGCGTTGCGCCCGAAGTAACTGGAGAGTTTGCCATTGAGACGGATGTTGTCCTGATCCTTCCAATAGTCGGAGGCAACCCAGTCATCGGCAATCGAATCGCGAATGTCGTTGCGTCCCGAAAGGTCACCGGTGCCTGTGCCGGTTGTGTTGGGCAGGGTCGTGAAAACCTGAAAATTCAGCGTGCTTGGATCACCCAACCATCCGGCATCCTTGAGGTGCTTTCGTTCGATGCCGATTTCCACCGCGTCGTAGCGACTCGACCAAGCAGCTTCATTTAGTCCACCGAATCCGCGCGATTCGACTCCACCTTCGGTGAGCGGGTTTTGGAACTGGGTTGTCGTATTGGACGCAGAATTTCGATCGACAAATATTGAACCAAAGTTTTGCCCGTAGGCGGCGACCACGACTTCCCATTTCATATCGGTGGCAATGTCGACCTCATTCGGCATCGCGCGCTCACCGGTCGCGGTGTTACCCGTGTCGATGACAATGTAGGCATCGACCTCGCCCTGCCATGCGTTGGCGGCAAGATCCATGAAGTCGACGCGGAAATAGATCCGACCGTCACCACCGGCTTCCACATCTCCGCCATCGCGAAACGAGAATCCAACGATATCGCGCGAGTTGTCGTTGCCATTGGTGCGATACACATCAGCACCCTGGCTGCCGCCTTCGTTGTATTCATCCAATGCCAAGAGATCGGTATGCCTCCAATCCGTGAATGCGCCGATTTGAATGCTTCCCTCACCCGCGCTTCCGCTGATGATGTTGGGCTGGGTCGGATGGGTTCCGCTTGCGAGTTCCTGCGCGTTGGTGAAGCCGTCTCCATCAGGATCCCCGCTTGCGCCATTGTTTGGATTTCCCGCCCCGTCGCTGCGTTTGCTGAACGCGCCATCATCCAGCGGATCAAGGCCGTATTGATCCTCCCATCCATCAGGCAAACCATCGCCATCCGTGTCGGAATTCAATGGGTCTGTTTCGCTCCATTGCTCACCGCTGTTGTGGAGACGGTTGTTGTTGCTATCCCCTTCGATGGCACCATCCAAATTTTTGTCCTCGCCGAAACCATCCTGCAATCCGTCGCCGTCCGAATCAGCGAGAGTCGGGCTTGTTTCGGTCCATGTTTCAAAGCTATCGATGAAATTGTTGGGCCAGTCACCGGTGTTCGGACGCGAGGTCGCGTAGGCCGTGCGCCCAGCTGTGAGTGGAAGCGCTTTGCCATCGCCATCGGTCCAGCCATTGGTGTTGGCATCCTCGATGCCGTCATTGAGTCCGTCGCCATCGGTATCCGCCTTGGTCGGATCGGTCACCGAACCCGCAGCCTTGCGGGTGCGATCGTCGCCCTGACTCTGCGAACCCACTCCCGGCACATAACCCGAATGCTCCACTACGGCATAAAGCGGCGGATCCATATCGCCGACAAAGTTTTTGATGCCATCGCCATTGGTATCGGCGGTGAGATCAGTCGGCGGGTCCGTTGCCACTCGCCAGCCGACTTCAAGAGCGTCGGGCAAACCATCGCCATCGGAATCGGGACTGGTTGGCAAAGTGCGGCCTGATGCGTACCACACGTGCACATCACCATTGGTCCATGTCTCGGATTGTGTTTCGGGAAGATCTCTCTTGTTGGTTTCGACAATGTCGAAGAGCCCGTCATCGTCATCGTCATTGTTCTCATCGCCATCCGATTCGACCACTTGGAGAAGAACCACGCGGGCATTTCGCGTGGCCAAGGTCGACTGACCATTGATCGTCGTGCTCGCGGTGAGCAGGTAATTGCCGGGAGCAGTGATTTCCCAAATGAAATCCCAAGTTTTGGTGTTGCCGTTGGTGGTGACGGTCACCCCTTCGCGAGAACCGTTGCCATTGGTATCAGTGAAAGGCTCAGCGACATCCCAAAGCCCATTGCCATTGGTGTCGGTGAAGGGTTCATCGATCAATGTGATCGTTGGCGAACCAACGAGGTCGAGGCTTGTCACTGAAGCGCTGGTCTCGACACGTACGGTGTACCTTAGGGTATCGGCACCGACACCATCGGGCAGGATGATTTCCGTCGGTTTTCCATCGGATCCCAATTCGGAGGGTCGGGTGATCCGAACAAAGGGCTTGGTGCTGGGATTGGCTTTCACCAAACGCACTGCTTCGAGGGTTAGCCCTCGTTTGGCAACATCCTCATAATCATCAGGGAACCGATAAACCACGCGGAGCGTATGAACATAGTTCGGGTCATCATTGTAAAGATTCGGCAAGGAAATCGCCAATTCGTGGAATGCGTCGTTGGCTCCGAAATTGCCGTAATCGATGACCCATCCGTCACGACCTTGATCGATGCCGTTGGCGAAGAAGGTCATGCGGTTTTTCAGTTGCTGCTCGCTGATGCCGTAGCTCAGCACCTTGGTGAAATACACTTTCATCGTGTAGTTGTCGTCCACCCGATCTCCATCGCTGCGCGGCCAAGCGATGTTGATGCGCTCATCGGGCCCGCGTGTTTCGACCACGCGATTGATTTCCGTGACATGCGCCGTGGTGGCATCGAGCGTCAGATCGCGCGATGAAGATGCCTCAAGCAGTCGGACCTTGATCGTCCCCTGACCGCTGGCTGGGACGTTGTTGTAGCGGAATCTCCACTCCCTTGGGTAAGGACTGGTGATCGCCAGACTCGGCGTCACTTCGGTGGCTTTTGCCCAGCCAGTTGAAATCGTTGCGTCATAAACGCCGTTGCCATTGACATCGGTGAACTCCTCCCCGCTGTCACGCACGCCGTTGGAATTGGCATCGACAAATGGCTCAAAGCCATCGCCGTTGCCGTTGAGTTGACGCGTGGTCGAGTCGTTGTTGCCGGATTCCGAGTCGTCGATGTGATACCAGACTTCCTGCACGGTCGCATCCGTGCGCACGACGATCTCATAGCTGGACCCACCCACCGTATCGCCGTTGTTTTGTGGAAATGCGACCGCACCCAGAGGTGTCTGCGCGTCGTAGTAAAATGTTTGCGTGAAAGTTTGGTAAAGCGGCGCGGAGGTGTTGGGATCGCGGTTGAGGAAGGCTCTGGCCCGAAGCACATGGAAGCCTTCGGACAAACCAGTCTGCATCGCGAAGGGCCAGTTGTTGTAGGGCTGACCCAAGGTCGGCACGCGTGCGTAATCGTTGTGTGGGAAATGCTGAATGCTTGCAGGGTTGAAGTCCGCCACGCGAAAGGTCGTGAGCATTTTCTTTTTGTATGCCACCTCGCCAGGTCCCGATGGCCACAACGAACTGGCACCACTTTTGTAGGATCCGATTTTATAAGTGAAGGTCGTACCGACATTCGGCTTGGCAATGGTCGCCGATGCCCACCAATCATTGCTGCCTTCGTTGTGTTGGAAACCAAGCTCAGCGACCTTGGTGGTGCCGCGCCCGATGCCGCCCGCACCTTCGGGAAATGACCCATCGGTGGTGTAATAGACAAACATCTTAAATCCACCGCCGACCGAATTGCTTTTGGCCCAGATCACGATGTCCGATCCGGAATCATCGAACTGTTTCGGAATCGTGCCGCTCAATCCGCCGACATCGCCCTCTCCATCGTGATAAACCCACGAGGCCTGATTTCCACCCTCCGTGCTGTTGTTGTTAGCAGTGCTGGGACCTGGGTTGATCCCGTAGGATCCGCCGATGGTTTTGATAAATGTTTCAGCGCCCAATGAGCCGATCTGACAACGGACCGTTTCCTTTGCCGCAAATTTTTCCGGATGCTGGCGGTCGACATAATTCGGTTGTTCAAGACCTGCCCAAATGTCGCTAAAGATGCCCGGCGGGTGATCGCGATAGGCCGGATCGGTGATGCCTGGTGGACGCGTGCCGTTGAGATCCACGCCACCATCGAGCTTGAGCATGATGTTTTCCGCCGATCCGTCAGCCCGAGCGATGATGCTTAATGGCGAACCACCCTTCACGACCGGAACAGTGGTCTGGTAGCTGTAGTCATCTGGCGTTTTGCCCTCAGCATATCCGCGGTTGCTCAGGCCATAGGGATTGAAGCTGACATCACCGTCGGGA
>JBMTCI010000013.1:0-10723 GCA_049430745.1 Luteolibacter sp.
TCGCCGCTTGCGCTGAAGCTCGCGCTTTCGAGAGCGAATCCATCCCAACGGAACGCGCCAAATTCACCCTTCGTGCCGATTGCCTGACTCGCCTTCTCGGAGAGCAGGCGGCGAAAGGCGTCGCTGTGCAGGTAGCTGCGGATCATGCCATAAAAAATCGCGCCCACGCATATAGCTCCGCAGATGATGGCGACGCTGAGCTTGGCCTGCCATGGGATGCCGGATTTGCGCGTTGGCCTTGGTTCCGTGGGTGCGTTCATTGCAACAAATTTAGCGTCAGTCGCTCGCGCCGCAAGCTCGCTGAGTGGGTGCATCGGGCTTTGGGTCATTGCACAAGTTTCCTGTGGGCAAAACGCCACAATTGTGGTTGATCTAGTGGGTCATGAAACTCAAGCGCCGTCATTTCCTTGCCACCTCATCGGCCGCGCTCGCCGCGGGATTTCTTACCAACTGCAACAGGTCCCGACTGCCTGAGCTCAAAGTTTACACCTGGGCCGACTACATCGATCCTGACTTGGTTGTTGAATTCGAGCAGGCGCAGGGATGCCGCTTGGTGATCGACACCTTTGATTCCAATGAGTCGATGCATGCGAAGCTCAGTGCGGGGGCAACCGGCTATGATGTGCTGGTGCCGACATCGTACATGGTCAAAACCCTGGCGAGCGAGGGCAAGCTGCTTCAGTTGGATCATGCCAAATTGCCCAACCTCAAACATGTCGATTCCGCTTATCTCAAGCGTGCGCTTGATTTCGAGATGAAACACTCGGTGCCGTACATGATGGCGCCGACCTGCATGGCATGGCTTGCGAGCAAGGTGGGCAATGCGGAGTCGTCTTATCGGATGTTCGATCGCAGCGATTTGAAAGGTCGTGTCACTTTGCTCGATGACATGCGCGAGGTGTTAGGGGCTGCACTGCGCTCGCTTGGGTTTTCATTGAATTCGAAGGATCCCGCGCAGCTTGCCCAAGCGCGTGATGTGGTGATTCGTTGGAAAAAGAACATCGCGAAGTTCGACAGCGAGCAGTACAAGAGCGGCATTTCTTCCGGCGAGTTCCACCTCGTTCAAGGCTATGCTGGCGACTTGCTGCAGGTGGCTGAGGACAACGCGGACATCGTGGTGAAAATCCCTGAAGAGGGTACCGCCTTCAGCTGCGATGACCTTTGCATCTTCAAGGACTCACAGGCTGTGGATTTGGCTCATCGCTTCATTGATTTCCTGACCGACCCAAGGGTTGCGGCAAAGAACATGGAATACATCGCCTATCGTGCACCCAACCAATCGGCCTACCCGATGTTGAGCGAGGATTTCCGCAGCAATGAAGTCTTGTTCCCAAGCGAAGAAGTCTTTGCCAAATGCGAGCCGATCGATGATCTCGGCGATGCCCTCGCGCTGTGGTCGGAAATGTGGGACGCGGTCAAGGCCTCGTGAATCAGTCAATGGTTTGGATTTTTCTGAAGCATGAAATGCCTGATTTGCCGAATCGGCGGCTGGATGGGGCGCCTGATTATCACCATCCTGCTGGCGCTTGCCTCGCTTTGGGCCTTCGGTGCGTTGTGGCTTGATTTTCCTCTGGTGGAAATTAGGCCTTGGGCCGCTGGCGCGTTTGGTTTGCTCATCATTCTTTGGAGCGCGCTCATCCGACCACGGTGGCTGATGGTGATCGGTGTCATTCTCGCGGTTGGCTTGGTTGGCGCCTGGTGGTCGTCGATCCCCGCGCGTCAGCATCGCGATTGGAAGCCTGAGGTGGCATTGACATCGCACATCAAACTCGATGGCGACATTGCGACCATCCACAACCTTCGCAATTTCGATTACCGCAGCACCGAGGATTTTACCCCTCGATACGAGTTGCGAAAAGTTGATCTGCGCAAGCTTCGCGGCATGGATGTTTTCATCAACTACTGGGGTTCGCCGTACATGGCGCATCCGATCTTTTCCTACGACTTTGGCGATGACGGACGCGTTTGTTTTAGCATCGAGACGCGCCCGGAAAAGGGTGAGTCGTATTCCGCATTGGGCGGATTGTATCGACGCTTCGAATTGTTTTATGTGGTCGCCGACGAGCGCGATGTGATCCGTGTGAGGTCAAATTACCGCAGTGGCGAAGATGTTTATCTATACCATCTCGGGCTCAAAGGAGCGCGTGAAAGTTTTTTGGAGTATGTGCGCACGGTCAATGAGCTGCATGAGAATCCGCGCTGGTACAATGCCATCGCCAACAACTGCACTACGGCCATTCGCAAGCAGAAGCTCGCGTCGGATCGACTGCCGCTTGATTGGCGGCTCATCGTCAACGGCTTCGGCGACGAGTTGCTTTACGACCGTGGTCAACTTGATCAGTCGTTGCCTTTTTCCGAGCTCAAGCGCATTTCGAGGGTGAATGAAAAAGCCAAAGCGGCGGATCAGGCGCCTGATTTTTCCGAACGGATTCGCAAAGGATTGCCGGGAATGTGAGATTCAAGGATTAGAAAATGAAGAAACGGTTTCTTCACAAAGGAAGCGCGGGCATCTTGCCCGCTTTGGCGCCTGCGGCGATGGTTTCGGCGCCGCGAGTCCACGCCGCCCTACCTTGGATCTTGGAGCGGGACGCTCCAAGGACGGCCTGGATCAAGATGATCCAGCCACGATGAAGAGGCTGCTTCTCTAAGTGCTTCCAATAACTTCTAACGAATAACCTCTAACCCCCGCTCCATGTCGATCACGCCGCGTCCTGATCGCTTCGTTTGCGGCGCAGCACGGGTGCTTCTTCGCCGTTGACGGTTTGCTCGTTGATTGTGACCTGGTCGATGTCGCCGCGTGAGGGGATTTCGAACATCACATCGAGCATCATCTTCTCGAAGATCGAGCGCAAAGCGCGGGCGCCGGTGCCACGGCGGACGGCTTCTTCGGCGAGAGCGCGAATGGCCTCGGGCGTGATCTTGAGTTTTACACCATTCATCGCGAGTTGCTTCGCGTATTGCTTGGTAAGCGCGTTGCGCGGCTCGGTGAGGATTTGGACAAGCTCGTCTTCGGTGAGTTTGCGAAGCGCGGAGATCACTGGCAGACGACCGATGAATTCGGGAATGAGTCCGAAGTGAAGCAGATCCTCGGGCTGCACGCGGCAGAGGATGGAGTTTTCGTCTTCGTCCGCTTGTTTGCTTCCAGCGGTCTTGCCGGCATGGAATCCTAAAGTGTTGCTGCCGAGGCGGCGGCGGATGATGTCCTCGAGGCCAACGAAGGCGCCGCCGACGATGAACAAAATTTTCTCGGTGTTGACCTGGATGTATTCCTGCTGCGGGTGCTTGCGACCACCTTGGGGTGGAACGCTGCAAATCGTGCCTTCGAGAATTTTCAGCAACGCCTGTTGCACGCCTTCGCCAGAGACATCGCGGGTGATCGAAACATTTTCCGTCTTGCGTCCGATCTTGTCGATTTCATCGACATAGATGATGCCGCGTTCAGCGCGGGCGACATCGAAGTCGGCGGCTTGGAGGAGTCGCAGAATGATGTTTTCCACATCCTCGCCGACATAGCCTGCTTCGGTGAGCGTGGTGGCATCGACGATGCAGAAGGGGACATCGAGCACTCGCGCAAGCGTGCGGGCGAGCAGAGTTTTTCCTGATCCCGTTGGGCCTAGCAGGAGGATGTTGGATTTTTCGATTTCCACATCCTTGAACTCGTCACTGAGGCGGGCTTGATCCTGATTGAGGCGCTGGTAGTGGTTGTAGACCGCGACCGAGAGGATTTTCTTCGCTTCCTCTTGGCCGATCACGAATGAGTTGAGGTGCTCGAGAATGGATGCAGGCGAGGGAATGCCGAGGGCGGATTTGAGCCCCTTGCCTTTGCCTTTCTTGGGAGCGCCGCGCAGTTCCTTATCAAGGATGTCCGAGCAAACTCCGACGCATTCGTTGCAGATGTAAACGCCCGGGCCGGCAATGAGTTTTTTGACCTCCGAGTGGCTCTTTCCACAGAACGAGCACATGGTGAGATTGGAGGCGCGGGCCATCGGTTTGGGTGTGTTGGGGTTCTCAGCTTTCGCCCGACTTGCCATCGGCCAGAGCGGCGACGGCATCAGGGAGTTGCTTGCGGCTTTCGAGGACCTTGTCGACGAGGCCGTAGGCCACCGACTCCTCGGCGGTCATGTAATTGTCGCGATCCGAATCGTGCTCGACCTGCTCGACCGTCTTGCCGGTGTGTTTGGCGAGAATGCCGTTGAGGCGTTTCTTGAGGTTGAACATGAAGCCGATCGTGCGTTCGACATCGGATGCAGTGCCTTGTGCGCCGCCGGAAACTTGGTGAATCATCACATGCGAGTTTGGCAGGCAGAAGCGCTTGCCCTTGGTGCCTGCGGTGAGCAACACCGAACCCATCGAGGCCGCGATGCCGATGCAGTAGGTGTTCACATCGCAGGTGAGAAACTGCATCGTGTCGTACATCGCGAGACCGGCGGTCACCGATCCGCCCGGTGAGTTGATGTAAATGTGAATGTCTTTTTTCGGATCCTGCATTTGCAGGAAGAGCAACTGGGCAATCACCGAGTTCGCGACAAAATCATCGATCGGCGTGCCGATGAAAATGATGCGGTCCTTGAGCAGGCGCGAGTAGATGTCGAACGAGCGTTCGCCGCGGCCATCCTGTTCGATAACGACGGGGACATAGTAGCTGTTGCGGGGGGAGGTGCTCATGGATGTCGGATGGATGGTCATGTTTACGCTTCGGCGAGTGTGGCTTCCGCTGATTCCACAACATCGGCGTGCTCGACGAGGAAGTCAATCGCCTTGCCGATGATCATCGAGCTGCGGATCGAGGAAATGCGGCCAGAGCGGCGCATGTCGGCGATGAATTTCTTTGGCGCGACCTTCCTTGCGGCGGCGAGTTGGATAAGGTGGCCGACTAGTTCCTGATCGTTGACCAAGATTTTTTCGGCGCGGGCGATTTCCTGAAGGATGAAGTTGGCGCGGAGGTTGGAGACCGCTTGTTGCTTTGCGTTGGCAAAAATGTCGTCTTGCTGGGACTGGATTTGCTCTTCGCTGACACCAGACTGCACGCCGCGACGAACCATCGCATCGGCTTGGTTTTGGGTTTCCTGCGCGACGAGATCTTCGGGAAGTTCGAAGTCCGCTTGGTTGGTGAAGTGGGCGACGATTTGGTTGACCTTCATGTCGTCGATGCGGCGTTTGCGCTCTTGGGCCATGTTGGTGCGGATGATCTCGGTGATTTCCGCGAGGGTCTTGCCGGGAGCGAGGCGTTCGGCGAGTTCGTCGTTGAGTTCGGGCAGAATCGATTGTTTGAGCTCGCCGAGTGTGGTGGCGAAAGTCATTTGGCGATTGCGAAGATCGGCGACAGGAAAATCTTCGGGCAGCGTGACGGTGATATCGCATTGTTCGCCGGGTTTCATGCCGACGAGTTGAGCGGCGAATCCGGGCAGGAAAGTTTTTTCATCGATGCGCACCCAGAAGCCTTCGCGGCCTTCGAGGTAGCCGAGACTTTTTCCGAGGACCTCGCCACTGGGTTTGCCATCGATGGTCGAGGTGTAATTGATCACCGCGAAGTCACCCATTTCCGCAGCGCGGCCTTCGACATCGTTGAAGTCGGCGAAGCGCTCGCGCAGGGTTTCGAGTTGGCCTTGCAGATCCTCATCAGGAAGCTCGGCACTCGGAACGGTGACCTTGATGCCCTTGTAGTCCGGCAGTTTCACTTCCGGCGCAAGCGTGAGTCTGGTGCTGAAGCTGAGTCCGCCATCGGCGGCGTTGGAAAGGTCCTCGACGCGACCGAAATCGAGAACCTTGAGGTCCTCCTGTTTGATCGCTTCGTCGAGGGCGCTGTTGATCAGAGTTTCGCGGCTCTCGGCTTCGATTTCCTTGTTGAAGCGTTTTTCGATGACCGCGCGAGGAGCCTTGCCGGGGCGAAATCCGGGGACCTTGGCTTTCGAGGCCAGGCTCTGGGCGACTTTTTGACGCTCGTTTTGGACTTTGTCCGCTGGGATTTCGACGCGGAGGGTGGCGGTGCAATTCGGTTGCTTCTCGACTAGGATCTTCATGGCAAAGGGGGCTGTCGGCCCTGGGTGGCCGGGGCGGGGAAGCTAGTGGACGACCTGGGTACTTGTCAAACCAGGTGTTTGGAGTGGCAAGATTTGAGAATGTGGGCAGTAGAGCGCCATTTCTGGCGATATTATCCTCACATTCGCGACTTGGGGCCAAATACAGTCGTGTCGCGTAAAATGCCCTATCGAGTCGACGCAGAAGCCGCCCAAAGGAGTCCGACATTCGCCATGGCGTAGGAAATCCAGACGAGCGCCCATGGGAAGTTGCCCTTGATGGCGTAACTTATGCCTACGATGCCGTACAGGACCGTCACGACGGACACGAATACTTGTTCCAGAGTCATGAATTTTTGGTCGGAGACACGGAAGCGGAGGGCTAGCGGTTCGCTTTTTTGGTGGGTTTTTTCGAGCTGCTTTTGGCGGCTGGGGCTTGGACGGGTTTGGTGACGGCTTCGACGCCTTTGGCGGCGGGCGTGCTGGCTGCGGCGGGCTCGGCTTTTTTCACGAGGGTTTCGCGTTCCTTGATCAGGGCATCAAGGGTGGTCTTGGAAACTTCGAAGTGGCGTCCGGCAAAGCTTTGTTCTTTCGCGAGTTTTTCGTTGAGGGTTTTGAGTTGGGCGGCGAATGCCTCGTCCTTGGTCTTGGCGTCCTCAGGTGTTTCGCCCTCGGCCTTCTTGCGCTCGGTTGGGTAATTCGCGCTGACGGCGATGGTCACGAGTTGGTTGTCGGGTGCCGAGCTTGCCGGACTGGCTCCGGGTTTGAGCGGCGTGATGGTGAGTTGATAGGTGAATCCGTCGAAGGTCTCGATGGTGGCGTTGCGTTTGCCAGTGGCATCGCCGCGTTCGGCGGCAGCAGCGGCGCTCACCACATCTTCGAAGCGCGCGTAGGAGAACAGGTTCTTGATCGGTGTGACATTTTCGCTGCTGAGTTCCTCGCCAGACTTGAGTCCATCGAGTTTGAATTCCGCCGTTTCTTCATCGCGCGACAATTTCCATGCAAGTGAATCGGAGCCTTTTTTGCTGAGCGTCACCGACTTGATTCGGGTCGGCGTGATGAACTCCTCGGCAAACCAGCGGGTGAGATCGGCGCTGATCGAGAAGAACATTTCGTTGACCGCGTAGAAGCCCGACTCATCGGCATGGTTGCGGACATAGCGGCCGACGGGCATCGCGCCCATCGGCGAGGCTTCTTGCGAGCCTTCGATGTTTTTACCGAGGCTCACCTTCGCAAGCTCTTTGTCATTTGCATCCTTGAAGGTCGCGGTGAGACCGCGTTCCTCGGGGTTGGCTGAAGCCTCATTCATGCCGAAGCGCGGCGCAAATGAAGGGGCGGCCTCGAGGCTGCGGGTGACCTTGAGTTCGGCGAGCGTGCGAATGAACTCGTTCACCATCACGGCGTTGGCTGGGTAATTCTCGCGTTGGGCAAGCGTCCACTTGCCCTCTTTTTTCACAATCGTGACGCTGCCATCGGCGCCGCTGATTTCGACATTGGCAATTTCGGTCGCAGGAAACGATGCGAAGAGTGTTTCGCCTGCGGCACGGCTTGTGACAGCGGCGGGGCCTGAATCCTTTTGCGTTTGTTTCACAATCAAAAGCGTGCCGCCGAGAATGATGGCGATGGAGCTGAGCGTGAGGACCTGTTTTTTGTTCATGATAAAATGCGTGTGAAGTTGCGGTGGTTCGAACGGTTGATCAGCGCGCGCGAGTTGAGCGGCGGCGTTGGACGAAAAGGCCGAGGCCGAAGAGCGTCACGAGCATGGGCATGACGCCAACATTGAGCAGGGTGATTCTTCCGGCGAGTTTGTCCTTTTGGCGACGCAGGTCTTTTTCCTGCTCGCGAATAAGTTTTGAGTATTCCACTTGCTCTTTGCGAAGCTTGCGGATTTCGGCTTCTTGCTCGGGTGAAAGGTAGAGCTCGCTGCCGCGGGATTTTTGAGCCTGCAGGTCGCTGAGTTTTTGTTGGGCGGCTTTTTGTTTTTCTTGGAACTCCTCAATCTTGGTGCCGACCTGCTGGTTGAACTCGGCCTCCATTTTTTGCACGACCGTGAAGGGTCTGCGGATGGCCGAGCGCGAGCGTGATCCGATCAAGTGCTTTGAGCCGGTCGCTTGATCGAGAAGGTTGAACAGCAGCGAGGCGTTGCCATTGATTGGCGAGGCCATTTGCACGCCGGCGAAGTTTTGCAGGTTGTAGGCAAAGCGGTCGTAGAATGCATCGACATCGGCGATCAGGAAAACATGGC
The DNA here is from genome assembly GCA_049430745.1 of Luteolibacter sp. Classification (GTDB taxonomy): domain Bacteria; phylum Verrucomicrobiota; class Verrucomicrobiia; order Verrucomicrobiales; family Akkermansiaceae; genus Luteolibacter. The sequence continues at coordinate 8,263 of JBMTCI010000013.1, forward strand.
CTGTGCTCGCAGATTGCTTGAGCTGGTTGGCGCTGGCTTCTGGTTTGTTCGCATCGGCAGGCGAAGCACCCTGAGGTTTGCCATCGGGGAAAGCGGTTTTGAAATTGCCGCTGAGGTAGGTGACCAGATCATAGGCAGTGCCACTTGGGCGGAATGAGGTGTTCAAGCTGGGGTCGAGTTGCGAGGCGCGTGTCGAGTCAACAAAGCCCGAGCCTGTCGAGGATTTGATCAGCGAGCTGGCTTTGATGCCATCGGTCGCGTTGATCGTGAAAGCACCCGGCAGGAAAAGCGTGACCGAGTCGAGGTCCTTGGTGATCACGCTGTCGGCTTGAGGCATCGCATCCTTGGTGAGCGTGAGCACGGCAAGTGCGTCGCGATCGCCAGCCATGCGGGTGGAGTAAGTTGGGTCGGCGAGGACCTTGGCTGACTCGAAGGACACACCCCACGATTTGAGCAAGGTGGGCAGTGTCGAACTGGTCGGCGTGCCAGGCATGCCCATCATCGGATTGCCGCCACCGGCCATTTGCGCAGCGATCGAGAACGAATCAAGGCAGGCCACCACGGTGCCACCGCCGAGCAGGTATTGGTCGACGGCGAATTCCGCTTCAGGGGTGATTCCTGCGGGGTGGAAAAGCAGCAGGACCTTGATCGACTTTGGATCGATCGTGGTGGTGGTCATCGGGATGTCCTCGATGTCGAAGGACTGCTTGAGTTGCTGATAGATGACCCAGGCGGGGGTGGGGCGTTGACCTGGCATGCCGGCGGGCTCGCCTTGCATGGTGAGTGCGGACATGATGCCGATCTTTGGTTTCGACGGAGCGCTGACCTCGGCGATTGCCTTGGAGAGTTGGTACTCGAGCATCGTCTCCTGGCGCGGGTCGATGAAGGGGATGACGCTGTTCTTGTCGAGGCACGAAACCGCGAGTCCGAAATAGAGGTTTTGATCGTCCATGCGCTGGCCGTTGATGCCGTCGAGGTTGGCGGAGTCCTCGGCATCGGTGTCTGGTTGGGGATCCAGGTTTTCGATGCGCAGCTTGCCTTTTGAGAGTGAGGCGTACTCCTTGAGCAGGTCGTCGACGCGACGCATGTGGAGTTTGATTTCCTCCGGCATGTAATCGGTATTACGAGAGGCATAGTAGCGGATCACGACCGGCGCGCCGATTTCGGAAAGAATTGCACGGGTGCCATCCGACAGCGTGTGGATTTGCTTTTCGGTGAAGTCGGCGCCGCGGTTGCCGAAGGACGAGAGCGAAACAAGCCAGTTGGCAAAGATCGCGATGGCGGCGAGCGCGATGACGGCGATGGTTGCTCGGGTGACGGGGTTGTTGGATTTCATTTCTTTGAAAAGGCTGAGGTGAAAATTTGAATGATGGCTCAGGAGCGTTTGGCGGAAAGGATCGTGCTGGTGCCGAGCAGGCAGACGGCGATGAACGAGGTGAACCAAACCGCGTCCTGCAGACGGAGGAGTCCGCGGTTGAGCGAGCGGAAGTGATCCCACACGCCGATCGAGACGATGGCCTCAACGACGCCCGGTGAGACGGCCTTGCCAATCTCGCGGGTGAAATCGTCGTAGCCGCAGAGTACCATCGTCACGCAGATGGCGACCGAAACGATGAGGCACACGACTTGATCGCGGGTGCAGGCCGAGACGAGCATGGTGATGGCGACAAAGGTCGAGCAGACCAGCAACGAGCCGATGTAGCCTGCGATGATGGCACCGTTGTCGGGATCGCCGAGGTAGTTGACCGTGGCGACGATGGGAAAGGTGAGCAAGAGGGCAGTGAACCAAACGGTGGTCGCGGCGAGAAACTTGCCGATGATGGCACTCCACATCGAAAGCGGGAAGGTGCCAAGAAGTTCGATCGTGCCATTGCGTTGTTCGTCGGACCAGAGCTTCATGCCGACGGCAGGCGCGAGCAGCATGTAGATCCAGGGGTGCCAGAAGAAGAAGCTCCATTCGAGCGAGGCATCGCCGATGCGCATGAAGTTGCCGAAGCTGAAGGTGAGGCCCATCGAGAGGGCGAGGAAGATCACGATGATCGCGTAGGCGGTCGGTTGGCCGAAGTAGCTGCGGAGTTCGCGTTTGTAGATGGTGAGCGAGGTCATGGTGGTGAAAGTTTGAATGTTTGTTAAAGCCTTTGCTTCAGGCGGCGGCCTCGGTGTCGCGGGTGGTAAGTTTGCGGAAGAGGTCGGTGAGTGAGCCGGTGCCGGATTGGGCGATGAGCTCGGAGGGTGTGCCGTCGGCGACAATTTTTCCGCGATCGACGATGACCGCACGCGTACAGGCGGCTTCAACTTCCTCGAGGATGTGGGTCGAAAAGAGGATCGCCTTGTCTTTGCCGAGGCGTTTGATGAGTTGGCGCACTTCGTGTTTTTGGTTGGGGTCGAGTCCGTCGGTAGGCTCATCGAGGATCAACACCTCGGGATCGTGCAGGAGTGCTTGTGCAAGGCAGGTGCGGTG
>JBMTCI010000014.1:0-10639 GCA_049430745.1 Luteolibacter sp.
ATAGCCGACAAAAATCCAATCGGCTTGCCACGCTTCTCAATCCGAATCTCCTCACCTTCACCCAACCATGCCTCCACCTTGGCGAAGTTGTTTCTCAAGTCCCTAACGGTCACTGTCTTCATGTGGACAAATTATGTCCACATTTGAAAAAGTCAAATTTTTTGAGGCATCAACGTCAATGGCCGACCTTCAAACTTGCGGGTTAAAGCCAGACCATGGCTTGATGAGCGCATGGATACCTACCTCGGACTGTTGCGGGATGTGATGACAAATGGCGAGCACCGCGCCGACCGCACGGGAACGGGAACGATCTCAGTTTTCGGGCGCCAGGTCCGTTACGATCTCCGCCAAGGATTTCCCTGTCTCACCACCAAAAAACTTCACCTTCGCTCGATCATTCACGAGCTGCTTTGGTTTCTGAAGGGCGAAACCAACACCCGCTATCTGAAGGAAAATGGTGTCACGATTTGGGACGAGTGGGCCGATGCCGATGGTGAACTTGGGCCGGTCTATGGCAAACAATGGCGCTCTTGGCCCGCGCCCGATGGCCGCACGATCGATCAGATCCACCTGCTGATCGAAGGTCTCAAAGGCAACCCTCACTCCCGCCGTCACATTGTCTCGGCATGGAATGTCGGTCAAATCCACGAAATGGCCCTCCCACCTTGTCACTTACTCTTTCAATTCTACGTCCACGAGGCGCGCGACAACGGGCTCCCAGGCCTGTCATGCCAGCTTTATCAACGCAGCGCCGATCTTTTTCTAGGAGTTCCTTTCAACATCGCTTCTTACGCATTACTCACCCACATGATCGCCCAAGTCTGCGGATTCGAAGCTCGCGACTTTGTCCATACTTTCGGCGACCTGCACCTTTACACCAACCACCTTGAACAAGCCGAACTCCAACTCACCCGCGAGCCCAAGCCATTGCCGAAAATTTGGATCAACCCCGAGGTGAAAGATATCGATGCCTTCACGTTCGAAGACATCCGACTCGAAAACTACGATTCATACCCGCACATCAAAGCGCCGGTCGCAGTGTGATTGATAACGATTCGCAATCAACCCAATCCAAAGGCCTGTGATCGAAGTCATTTATCAAAAAGGCCTCTACCTTTCCGAGCTTGATCTCTGGCTCGACCCACGATCACCCAAGCCACGCGCATTCATCTCCCACGCGCATGCCGATCATGTGGCGCGGCACCACACATGCCTCTGCTCGGAAGTCACTGCGAGGCTGATTCGAGACCGATTCCGCATCAGCGCGGAGCGCATCGACTCCCACGCATTTCATTTGCCCATCATCGACCGAGGATTTCGCATCGAGCTATTGCCCGCGGGCCACATTGCTGGATCAGCCATGATCCACATCACTCGCCTGTCAGATCAGGCGACTCTGCTCTACACAGGTGATTTCAAAAATCGCCCAAGCCGAACTGCAGAGTCCATTGTTTTCGCCCAAGCCGACACGCTCATCATGGAGACCACCTTTGGTCTTCCGCGTCACCGTTTTCCAGAAAGCGCTGAAGTGGAAAATGAAATCCTTTCATTCGTTCGCGAGAGTTTCGACCAAAACAAAACGCCCGTCCTGCTCGGTTACTCACTCGGCAAGTCCCAAGAGGCTCTCGCGCTGATGCATGAGCACGACATACCCACGCTGATGCATCCCGCCGCCGCGAGCATGACCCGATCCTGCATCGCGGCTGGAACACCGCGCCTGCCCGAACCAGTCGAGTTCGACGGACACGCCCCCGAAGGCCATGTGCTCATCGCACCACCGCATGTGATGCGTTCCAAAAAATTGCTTGGGCTAAAGTCCAAGCGAACAGCGATGCTCACGGGTTGGGCTTTGCAAACTGGCGCAAAATTTCGCTACGGCGTTGATGAGGTCATTCCCTTCTCCGATCACTCCGATCACCCTGGCCTCATGCACTGCGTCGAATCCGTTCGCCCCCAACGCGTCATCACCATTCACGGCTACACCCGTGAGTTCGCTGCCGAACTGCGCTCACACGGCATCGATGCATGGTCAGCAAGCGGCAACGACCAATTGGAATTCCAATTCAAAAAAAGATAAACACCCACCCATGCGCTCACTCATCATTGCCATTATCGCATCCCCACTCTTCGCACTATTCTTCACATCCTGCTCAACAGAGAATGCATCATCCAGCGGACGCGACTACTGGGGCCACCGCCCGGGACCCAAAAATTTCAAAACCATCATCCTCGATGCCGGTCACGGAGGCAAAGATCCTGGTGCCATCAGCAAACACACCTGCGAAAGCGAAAAAGACCTCACCCTGGACATGGCAAAACGCATCAAGGCCGAACTCAGCGGATTCAAAACCATTCTGCTGCGCGACCACGATCACTTCATCGACCTCGACGATCGCGTCACACTCGCCAACAAGCGCGGCGATGCGGTGCTCATCAGCATTCACTTCAACAGCGGGCCCTCCCATGTGCGCGGACCCGAAACCTACTACTGGCGCGTCGACAGCCATGGCCTCGCGACCCGACTGCAACGCGCGATGGCATCCGCAAGCCCTTCGGAGGAAAACAATCGCGGTTTGGTCCGCCGCCGACTCCGCCTCACCCGAAACCCGGAAATTCCCTGCGTCCTCATCGAGTGCGGCTACCTCAGCCACCATGCCGAGAGCAAATTGATTTCCTCCACGGCCTACCGCCAAAAACTCGCGTCATCGATCGCGAAAGCTATCTATACCCAGTCATCCGATGGCGACGCCGGCACCGGCCCACTGCCCCGCCCGATCAACGCCCCGCCCAGTCGCCCAACCGACGCCCCAGAGTGAGATTCAGCAAAAATGCCCACTCCCAGCCTAAACCCAAAAAATGGCGAAATTTCCGTTGATTTACCGATTGACAGCCACCAAGCGGATCCCTAGTTTGCGCCCCCCGCGCGACCTCAAGCATGGTCGCCATTACCTCATCACAAGCACATGAAGACATTTTCCGCTAAGCCCCACGAAGTCGACCGCAAATGGTATGTGATCGACGCCAAGGGCAAAGTCCTCGGCCAAGTCGCTGTCGAAGCTGCCCGACTCCTTCGCGGCAAGCACAAGCCGACCTTCACCACTCATGTTGATACTGGCGATTTTGTGGTCGTGATCAACGCTGATCAAGTTGTGCTCACCGGTGCCAAGGAAAATGCCAAAATTTACACCCGCTTCTCGGGTTATGTCGGCGGACAAAAGGTTGAAACCCCACGCATGGTTCGCGAACGCCGTCCCATTCTTCTGGTTGAGCGCGCAGTCTACGGCATGCTTCCCAAAACTCGCCTCGGCAAGGCTCAATATTCGAAACTCAAGGTTTACGCTGGTGCCGAACACCCACACGAAGCCCAGCAACCCGTCGCCCACGCCGTCCGCTAAGTTCAGTTCCATTTTCTCAAATCATGTCCACCACCTCACCTAGCGCCACTGGTCGTCGCAAAACCGCCGTCTCGAGAGTCTGGCTCACCGAAGGCAGCGGCCAAATCATCATCAACTCGCGCCCGTTCGAAGACTATCTTCCAACCATCGAGCTTCAAAACGCGATCCTCGCTCCATTCCAAGCGACCTCACTCGTCAACAAGTACGATGTGAATGTGGTTGTCAAAGGTGGTGGCATCCACGCTCAAGCCGTTTCGATCCGCCACGCAATCTCGCGCAGCCTGACCCAAGTAGATCCTGAAAATCGCAAGGTCATCAAGCCTCTCGGTTTCCTTACCCGCGACCCTCGCATGAAGGAACGCAAAAAGTCCGGTCAGCCCGGCGCACGCAAGCGCTTCCAGTTCTCCAAGCGCTGATCTCTGCGATCACTTCCATTATCAAAAAAACCGCAACCCCATGGGCTGCGGTTTTTTTGTTTCAAAGTGCGTGAGATCATTTCAGCCAATCATGGCGCAAGTTGGGTCACCGCCAATCTCGCAAACAGGCGACCATCTCTCGCGAGACTTGTCGGCAAGTAGACTCTCACGATGTCCACTCCAGGACCTGCGGCATTCGCTTCCTCAAGCTCCACCACACCAGAGAGTCCACTGCTATCTTGCCAATCGCCCGCGAGATCCTGACTCACCTCGACTCCTGCAACGATATCCGAACCACTCGCTACCGATTGGTCACGACGATAACTGAAGACCAGATAAGAGTTACTCACGCCATCGCCATCGGGGTCAGCCACCACATTTTCCGCAGTCGGAGACAAACCCGCATCAAAGGCGCCTGATTCAGCACCGAGATACGCACTCAGCAAATTGTCTGCCGAGGCGTAAATCGTCGACTGATTGCTCGGATCCGTTTCTTGGATCAGCGTCTCGGATGAAACTGGCGCAACAGTTGGCGCGCCGTTGTAAATCAACTCGACCGAAGGGTCACTGGCCATGCCGGCATAGTTCACCGCGGTCACAGCAAAGTAATAGGTCTTGCCTTGTTCCAAATCACTCACCGTGGCACGAGTGCCGCGCCCCACATCCACCACGCGATCGTATTGACCGGAAGTAGTTCCATAGCTCAAGCGATAGGACGAAACATCGGTCTCGGGATTCGGATTCCACGCAAGGTTGAGAGCGATATAGGCAGGTGGAGTTTGATAAGAAACCTCCGCCGATGGATCACTCGACATACCCGCGTAATTGATCGCGCTCACGGAAAAATAGTAAGTGCGGCCGGCATCCAGACTGGTGACAAGCGCGCGGGTGTCATGCTCCACCTCCTTGAACTGAGTGTACTGGCCAGGGCTTATTCCGTAGCTCAGCCGATACTTGGCAATGTCGGTTTCTGGGTTGGCGTTCCAACTGAGCCCAACCTCCGCGGCTGTGGCGATTGCGGAGAGACTGAGTCCGACAAGAGCAGCTCGTGCGACTAACGATGAACGCTTTGCCAAGACGCGTGATGCGGGGATTGACTCAATGACACGACCGGTATCCCGGCCAACAATGTGTATAAGTGTGGATGCGAGGGTAGGCATAGTTTGATGCCCCTACCCATCGTCCGCAAAAACACCTAGGCAACGCATGTGATTCCACCAATCACTGCAAATAATTCACTCCAGAGATCGCGCTATCGCGTGGATTGCAGCATTTCACACAACACGGATGATCCTGGATACCAATCCGCCCCATGCGTGCCAACTCACACATTGCAGAGAAAACCCTCGAGACTGAAACTGCTGAGAATCTCAAGGCCACTCAATCCCTTTTGCTGATCGATGCCGATGCCAAAAGTTCGGAACGCATTCGCGAAATGTTCGAAAACCACCGCATCGCATGCGTTGCATGCACGAGTCTCGCCGACGCCACATCTGTGCTGCGGCAAGAGCAACCGCTGGATGCCGCATTGATCGATCTGAATCTGCCAAACGGCGACGGAATCGAAGTCATCAGAATCGCCAAAAAAGCCCGACCCGACCTTCCCTGCATCGTGCTGAGCGCAAAAAGCGACATACCATCGGTCGTGCTAGCCATGAAGGCAGGTGCTACTGATTACCTCACCAAACCCTGCCGCGCATCAACCTTGCTTTCGACAGTTTCACGAGCGATCGACGATCAACGCCACAAGACAAACACCACCCATGCCACCGCGCCACCCCGCAGCCGCTGGCAGTCGCCCGCGATGCGACAAGCAATGATGGATGCGCGCGACGCTTCAAAAACACACTCGCCTGTCATGCTTGTCGGACCAGTGGGAAGCGGAAAAAAATCCATCGCCCAGTGGATCCATCGCAAAAGTTTGCGAGCAAACCGATGCTTCATCAGCATCGACGCCTCCCACACTCCCCAAAGCAGAGTGGAGCAAGAGCTTTTTGGCAAATCTCTCAGCAACCATAATGGATCCACTCACCTCCATGTGACGCCGAAAATTCAAGCCTGCATGGGTGGCACGCTTTACATCGAGAACCTGCAATGCCTTTCCAGCAAAGCGCAGGCGGAGTTGCTTGAATGGATCAAAAAAAACCAATCGAGTGCGCCCGAAAAGTCGTGCCGACTCATCACTTCGGTAGTGGCCGAAACGAAAAATCTTCAACCCAACGCGCGAGTCGGAAATCTGAGACCAGACCTCTGGTACGCCACCTCGGTTTATCGGGTCAATGTTCCGGGACTTGCCCAGAGATCGCAGGATATTCCGCGCCTTTGCGAAAACCTCGTAGCTCACATCTGCGCCATTCATCACATCCGCGTGCCTGGCATTACTCGCAAGGCCATGGAAATTCTCTGTGATTACCCATGGCCCGGCAACATCGGCGAACTTCACAGCGTGCTGGAACACGCGGTCACTCACACCGACGACCGCCTGATCGGCCCCAGCGACCTAGGCCACCTCAAACTGGCCGATGCCACCAGATCCAACGGCGAAGAGGATCAAGACAGCGACTTAGGCAGTATCGAAGCACTCACCAAAAACAGCCTCATCAACGCACTCGAAGCCTGCCAGGGCAATCGACGCCGCGCCGCCAAAAGACTCAAAGTAAGCCTTCGAACCATTTACAACATGATCAACCGCTACGGACTTCCCAAAAAACAATTACTCAGAAAAACCTCGACCAAACTCACCTCATGAGACCGACAGCCAGTCACCGCTCGCGATTCGACGAGATTCATCAACCTCCCCCATCCACTCCCAGATCCATGCCTCATCGACGGATCCGCCATCGGCACTTTCGACAGCAATTTTCACCCTTCGATATTCGCTGCCTTCAAATGCATCGAGATGCCTGATCGTTTCAGCATCTGCCATGAAGACCTCCCCTTTCACCTGACCGGCATTTTTATCAGCCACGAAACCAGGGTACCAATCGATGCGGTAGAGCCTACCTCGCGCCACTGCATCGCCCATGAACTTTGCCTGCGACATGCGCCAGTGATTCGACCCACCGCGCCGCAGCGTGCCGTACACAAAAACTACCTCACAGGTCTCGTCGCTCACTTTTCTGTCGGATGCGTGGCAACCTCACTGTCGAGCATGCGACGCAGGTCATCCATACCCTCGCCCCCTTCGGCCGAGATCGCGATGATCTCAACCTTGGGGAAGCGTTGACGAAAATTCGCCAGATGCTCGGTCGCGCCTTCGAGGTCCATCTTGTTGGCCACCACCTTCCATGGGAAACGCGCAAGCTCTTCGTCGTATTCACGAATTTCGCGACGCAAAATTTCCAAATCCGAAACCGGATCTCGACCTTCGCTGCCCGCCATATCGACCACAAAAAGCAGCATGCGGCAGCGCGTGATGTGACGCAAAAATTCATGACCCAGTCCGCGATTCTCGTGAGCACCTTCGATCAACCCGGGAATGTCGGCGATCGTGCAGCGTCGGTAACCAGGAAATTCCAGCACGCCGACCACCGGTTGAAGCGTGGTGAATGGGTACGATGCCACTTTGGGTTTCGCCGCGGAGAGTTTGCCCAGCAGAGTCGATTTTCCCGCGTTCGGAAATCCCACTAAACCGACATCGGCAATACGACGCAGTTCGAGGTAAAAAACTCCCAGCTCACCCGGCGTTCCGAGCGTGCATTCAACCGGCGCTCGATTCGTTGGCGTGCGGAAATGCCAGTTGCCCTTGCCGGGCTCTCCACCTTTGCACAGCACGAACTCCTGACCGTTTTCGGTCAGATCTGCAATCGGTTCAAGGTCGATGCCTTCATCGCCACGCTCCATTTCCACCGCCTCCTGCACGGTCACGGCGTTCGCGCGATAAACCACAGTGCCCGGAGGCACACGACCGATCACCACCTTGCCACTTTTTCCTGTCTTACGCGTGCCCCCGCCATTCTTGCCGTTTTCCGCAATGAGCTTGGGGTCGAAATGATACTGACGCAAATTGTCCGTCGAGGGATCGACCACCAACACCACATTGCCGCCCGCGCCACCGTCACCACCGTCAGGACCCCCACGCGGCACAAATTTCTCGCGACGCCAGGAAACAACCCCGTCGCCGCCATCGCCAGCCTTGGCGAAGATCCGAATGTGATCAATGAACATGCCGAACCTTCACCTCCCAACCCACCATCGGTCAACGGCAATGCGTCGCAACTCTTGCATCCACCCACTCGTCAGGCTAATCCTCCCAACCAAGTCCCACACCCTATGCTCCTCCAGTTTTACAAAATGAACGGCGCCGGAAACGATTTCATCGTCATCGACAACCGCGACCTCGCCATCAAGCTTGATGCTCAAACGATCGAAGCCCTCTGCGATCGTCACCGCGGCATAGGCGCCGACGGACTGCTGGCGGTCGAACCTGCACAGCACGGCGCGGACTACCGATTCCGCTATTACAACGCCGATGGTGGTGAAGCGGAAATGTGTGGCAATGGAGCGCGTTGCTTTGGCCGCTTCACCGCGCACCTCGGCGAAGGTGTTGCCGATCGAGTCACTTTCGAAACCATTGCCGGCACGCTTGCCGCAGACATGGTGGGTGAAAATGTTCGCATCGCGATGTCCGAACCACATGACCTAAAGCTCAACTCTTCCACCAAAGTTGACGGACTCCCCTCCACCATCCATTTCGTCAACACCGGTGTCCCTCATGCCGTAAGCTACCTTCCCGACGCTGAAGCGCTGGACGCTCTCGATGTCTTTGCCATCGGTCGCGCAATTCGCCGTCACGAGGACTTCGCTCCCGCTGGCACCAACGCCAACTTCGCCACCGTCCTCAGCCCCGGCCACATCCGCATTCGCACCTACGAGCGCGGCGTCGAGGACGAAACCCTCGCCTGCGGCACAGGCATGGTCGCCTGCGCCCTCATCCACCACCTGCTCACCGACGCCCCATCACCGATCAAGGTCGATGTCGCTGGCGGCGACACGCTCGAGATCGGATTCGAAAAATCCGGCTCTCAGAGTTTTTCAAATGTCACGCTCACCGGTCCGGCGGACTTTGTTTTTGAGGGTAAAATCGAGATTTAAGGTCCCTCACAGAGCCTCAAATCAACAAATTGTTTCACACTTCTTAATTACTCATATGCACAACATGTGGTGTTGTTTTTCAAATTAAACACTAATTGTTGTGCAACCGTGAGCGATTGCGTTGCGATTGCTCACATGGACGGTAGCTTGTGGAGACCCGATTGCCTCGGGTGATTTCCCAACCCCTGTCCCATGTATCTCAAAACTCTCGAAATCCAAGGTTTCAAGTCCTTCGCCGACAAAACCGTCTTCGAATTCGCCGAGGGCGTCACCGGCATCGTCGGTCCCAACGGCTGCGGCAAATCGAATGTGGTCGACGCCATCCGCTGGGTGCTCGGTGAAACCTCCGCCAAAGCCCTCCGTGGCGGAGAAATGGCCGATGTCATTTTCAATGGCACCGAAAAACGCAAGCCGCTCGGCATGGCCGAGGTCACCCTCACGATGGCCGATTGCGAAGAGGCGCTCAAAGTTGATTACAACGAAGTCTCGATCACCCGCCGTGTCTTTCGCGACGGCAAGTCGGAATACCGCATCAACAACACGCTGTGTCGCCTCAAGGACATCCATGACATGCTCATGGATACCGGCATCGGGCGCACCGCCTATTCGATCATGGCTCAAGGTCAGATCGATCAGATCCTTTCATCAAAGCCCGAGGAACGCCGCGCGGTTTTCGAGGAGGCCGCCGGCATCACCAAGTTCAAGCGCGAGAAAAAGGAAGCGCTGCGCAAACTCGAATACACCGAGGCCAACCTTCTGCGCGTGTCGGATGTGCTTGCCGAGCAAGAGCGCCGTATGAATTCACTCAAGCGCCAAGTCGCGAAAGCCCGACGCTATCAAGCACTCGCAGCCGATACGCGCGTACTCGATTCGCACCTTGGCCACCGGAAATTTATCGAACTCACCGCCGAGCGCGATGAGTTGCTCACCTCAATTCGCGGACTCGAAGTCCGCGACACCGAGCTTTCGATGCAAGTGCCCGCCAAAGAGGAAGCCGTCAATGAGGCACGCGCTGCTGCTCGCGTGTTTGAGGGCGAACTCGCCGAAATCCGCCAACGCCTCAACGAGCATCGCAACGCGCTCAGCAGTGCCGAAGGTCGCATGGCTTTCAACGAAGAACGCAAACACGAGCTCGAGTCGCGCATTCGTCAAAACCGCGAGGACATTCAGTCGACCCGCGACAAGCTCGCCCAACAGGAATTTGATTTCATCGCCGCCAACGAATCGCTCGACCAACTCAACCGCCACATTGCGGAGAAGGAACTGCGCCTCGCTGAGATGGAAGAGCGCACACGCGGCGCCAGAGCCGAACGCGAGCAAATCGAAAATTCGCTGCGTAACTCGCGTGCTGAGGCAAATCGTACTCAGTCGCTCATCGCCGCGGCACAGGCAAAAATCGAGTCGTCCCTCGCCCAGCTCGAAGGCAACCGCGACCGAGCCCGCCAACTCAACGATGAGGAACAGCGCCTCAGCCTCGAGATCGAGGAGGCACGCTCCGAACAGGCACGCATTCAAGGCGAGGTCGATGCCTCTGCTGCTCAAATTTCCGAACTCGAAGAAGCGTTCCAAAGCGCCGAACGATCTTACCAACACACTCGCGGCGATCTCGATGCGGCACGTGCCGCCGCCGTCGAATCGCATCGCTCGCTCGCCCAACGATCAGCCCGATTCGAAGCGGTGCGCCACCTCGTGGAAAGCGGCGAAGGATTTGAAAAAGGCACCCGCAATGTCCTC
>JBMTCI010000015.1:0-10382 GCA_049430745.1 Luteolibacter sp.
GCAGGACGCGATGGACGACGACCGCAGAGTCCTTGATCTCAAAATAAAGCCGATAGTCCTTTGCACGATAGCGGTAAAGCACCCGGCCATCACGCTCGATCCTGCCAAATCGCTCACCATCGAGACGCTCGACATCCTGACGGCTCACCTTGAACTCATCCAGCAGCTCCAATTGCTCCAGCGTTCCAAGACTCGATAGTTCGGCCGCGCTGATTTCGTTGAACACAATCTGCAACACGCGGCAAAATTACACCCCTCGCTAAGCGGGGAAAAGCCCAAAGAAGCACGCCTGCTGGCCTTGCTGCCAAAGCCACTTTGCGCTTTCCACCGCCGCTCTTTCGCGGTTCGCTGTCAGGAGTCCATGAGATGCTTTTACTCACAAGAGCTGGAACAGCCGACACCCGGCGCTCATGGGTTTCCTGCCGAAAAATTTCGGGCCTCCAAAGACATGCTGCTCGAAGGCGGCATTCTCACGCCCCAGGAAATCATCGAGGTCGGCACTGCCAGCGTAGGGCTGATTGAAAGAGTCCACTCGCCAGAATATGTCCGCGCCATCGAAGCGGGTCGGCTTGATCTCAAGGAGCAAATCCTCCTCGGCCTCCCTGCCGGGCCAGGTCTTTTTGCTCGCAGTGCTGGCGAAGTCGAGGCCACCCGACTCGCCTGCCAAGCGGCACTCACCGAAGGTGTCGGCGTCTGTCTCGCAGGCGGCAAGCATCACGCCTATCGCGACCGTGGCATCGACCAATCGGTGTTCAATGATGTCGCCATCGCCATTCGCGACCTTCAAACCCGCCAGCCAAACATTCGCATCATGGTCGTCGATACCGACGCGCACCGAGGCAGCGGCACGGCCACCCTTCTCGCTGGAGATCCCCGCGTTTTCACCTACTCGATTCATGTGAGGCACGACTCACCCGCCCAAACGCTCAGCGCTGGCACACTCGATGTCGAAACCGTTCGCTATGTCGAAGGCGCGATGTACTTGAACCAACTTTTCAGCAGCCTCGCCCGCGCGCTCGATGCGTTTTCTCCCGATCTGGTGATATGGATCTCAGGTGCCGACAACCATCAGGACGACCGCCACGGTCAAATGTATCTTTCAGCCGATGACCTTCGCCATCGCGATGAGGTGCTTCTCGGAGCATTCATCAAAAACCGCATCCCCGTCGCAGTGCTCTACGGTGGCGGTAGCAATCGTCAGCCTGAGTTCACTGCCCGCCTCCATCACAACACGATCGCTACCGCGAAAAAAATCGCATCGATCCATCGCGGGCTTTGAGGAAATTTCTCAAGGATCGAGCAAGGCTTGCATCGTCGATGCATCGAGGCGGTTGACGATATCCGCATCGGCCAGCAGATCATTCGCCAGCTTGGCCTTCTCCTGCTGCATTTGATGGATGCGTTGTTCGACGGTGTCCTGACACAAGAGCTTATGCACAAAGACGGGCTTGTCCTGACCGATGCGATAGGCGCGATCGGTCGCTTGAGCCTCGGCCGCTGGATTCCACCACGGATCATAGTGAATCACCGTGTCCGCCGCAGTGAGGTTAAGTCCCGTTCCCCCTGCCTTGAGCGAGATGAGAAACAATGGGGCCTTTCCCGTTTGAAAATCCTCCACCAGCTTTCCTCGATCCTTTGATGCGCCCGTGAGCTTGAGATAGGAAATTTTTTCACGAAGCAAATGTTCCTCGATCAGTCCCAGCATGCTGGTGAACTGAGAAAATAGCAAAATGCGACGACCCTCCTCGATCAGCACCGCGAGCAATTCGGTGAGAAAGTCGAGCTTCGCCGATTCGTGAATCGTGTTGGCAAACTCATCGGGCAGAAGCCGTGGATCGCAGCAGATTTGACGCAGCTTGAGCAGTGCATCGAGAAAGACGATCTGAAATTCGCTGCCACCCCGTGCGGCGATCGCCTCACGCACCCGTTTGTTCATCGTTGCGCGCACCGTCTCGTAGAGGTCTTTCTGAGCCGTGTGCAGCTCGATCAAATGCACCAATTCGGTCTTTGGCGGCAGCTCTTTGGCGACCTGATCCTTGGTGCGACGCAAGATGACTGGCGCGACACGCCGCTTGAGAGCCTCATTGCGTTCGACATCAACATCCTTTTCGATCGGCTTGCGGTAACGCGTATTGAAAGCTTCCTCGGTGCCGAGAAATCCTGGCATCAAAAATTTCATGAGGCTCCAAAGCTCGCCTAGGTGGTTCTCGACCGGTGTGCCGGAAAGACAAAGCCGGTGACGGGAATCAAGCCTGCAAGCCGCCTGCGCGACCTTGGCCTGAGGGTTTTTGATGTTCTGCGCCTCGTCGAGCACCACCAGATGGTACGAGAAACCTAGTAGTTTCTCAATGTCGCGATGCAACAAGGCGTAGGATGTTAACACGAGATCTGCGTGCGGGATGGATCGAAGGTATTTCATGCGATCAGGCCCGTTTAACACCAACACCCGAAGGCCGGGCGTGAACTTGAGCGCTTCGGCACGCCAGTTCGGCACGACTGATGTCGGCGCCACCACCAAACTCGGCAGACCGCGCGAACGACCTGATTCTTTTTCCGCAAGAATATGCGTGAGCGTCTGCAAGGTTTTGCCGAGACCCATGTCATCAGCCAAAATTCCATTCAACCCATGGCTCGCCAAAAACTGCATCCAGCGAAATCCCGCCAATTGATAATCACGCAAGGTCGCACGCAAACCCTCGGCAGGCGGCACAGCCTCAGCGCCTGAAAAGTCCTGCAGTTTGGCCGTCATCTCCGCGAGGTCGGGCGGAGCCTCAATGCCAAGATCGGCCATGCCGGCAAGCATCGCCGCATCCAAGGCGTGCACGCGAGTTTTGGATGGAAACTTCGGGTCAATCAGCGTCGCCAAATGATGCAGGATCCGCCTGACCCTTCCGATCGGCAGTTTCAAAGCATCGCCATTCGGCAAAGGCGCGTAAATATGTCCGAGGTCGGGTCGATCAAGCGTCTCTTCAAGAAAATCACTCTCCAATAACTCAGCCAGAATCGGCATGAGGTCATGACGCTCGCCACCCACATCAAAACCGACCGAGAGGCTGAACCATCCGCCCGCCACAGGAGCAAGTTCACTGTCCCACAGTGACGGATCGGCTTCAAAGACTCGATGACCGACATTGTCATCCACCGTCACCTGCCAACCCATTTCCTCCAATCGAGCGATCATCTCGCCGCGAAACTGATGCCAGAACGCATCCACGGGGACGCGCCCGGGATCAGGAAACCAACGGTCACGCGGAGCATCATCACGAGAATCGCGCGACTTGAGGTTGATCAGAAACCGCCATGCGGAATTCGACTGCAACGAGGAAAGCCCCGTCTCCGAAAGCTGATGCACTGCGGCATTTTCCGCAGCGGCATCGTGCTGAAGCACTGCCCGTCGCCCATCGGGCAGCGTCACCTCGCTGACCCACTGCGGCATGGATCCACGCAATGAACTACGATGCCCATCGTAATTCACAGTCGCTTCGGCAAAGATCCATTCTTTGGTATCGGCCTGACCCAATGACTGGAGCAATAGCCGCGATGTGCGATCGGCCGCTTCGCGTGTGACATGAAGCTCAAAAGCTGGCTTCGGCGAAATACGCGGCAAACCAGTCGATGGTTTTACAGCCGCTAGGGCATCCTTCGGCAAAGCCTTCGCCACGGCTGCCTTGACCCCACCACCTGCCAATGACTCGAGATTGCGTTCTTTCGCCGCACGAAGAATCAACGCCGCAGTGTGATGACAAAACGCCCCGAGATCGCAGGAGCAAGAGCTTTCCAAATCCCAATTCTCGCCATCATGCCAAAATTCCACATTCGCCGTCTCGCCCGCCACCAGTCCCTCCAGGGCGTAAGAGCCAGACCCCACCTCATCCATTCGCAGATTTTTTGCCTTTGAAACCAGTGACTGCGCCACCGCCAACACCTCATCGTCAAAGCGCCGACGCCAGGCAGCATCGCGCAAAAACATCGAAGCGGAAATCTCGTCGGCCACGCCATGAGAGATTCAAGATCCCATAATTTTAGTCAAGCCGACGAGCCTGCCCTTTTAGCCAATCAAGTCCCCAAATCCGCAGAACAACTTCGAATCGAGAGGCGGCTTGGCGGGCAAAGGCGTGTCGTGATCGAGATGGGCGTGACAGATTTGATGAAAATCATCAGGGGTCTTTGCACGGCGCATCTGATGCTCAAACTCCCCTTCGATGCCATGGCTAATGTAGGCCAGCGTTTTTTTCATTCTTTGGACATGGGCGCCCGGAATAAACTTTCGCGACTCACTGGCCAGTTCATTGTAAAGCTCAAGCACATAAGCAAGCAGATCGCGATGCGTCGGATGAAATGATTCACCGCCCTCAAGCACGGCAATGAGTTGTGAAAAAATCCAAGGATTACGGATCGCACCGCGCCCGATCATTAGGCCCGTCGCGGATGTTTGTGAAAGATATGCGAGACCGGTTTCAACATCGACGACATTGCCATTGGCGATCACGGGACATGAGATCGAATCAACCGCGAGCTTCACGCAATCGGGATGAACAGGGGTTTGATATCGCTCAAGCACCGTGCGTCCGTGAATGGTGAGTCCGTCGATGCGATGTTTTTTGAAAATTTCCAACAAGCCCACAAACTCATCTGCGCTCGCGTAGCCGACGCGTGTTTTGACAGTGAACCTGCCTGGGATGGCTTCGCGCAGTGAGCCGATGATTTCATCAACCGATGCCGGCTCGCGCA
Organism: Luteolibacter sp.; assembly: GCA_049430745.1. Taxonomy (GTDB): domain Bacteria; phylum Verrucomicrobiota; class Verrucomicrobiia; order Verrucomicrobiales; family Akkermansiaceae; genus Luteolibacter. The sequence goes on from JBMTCI010000015.1 coordinate 4,732, forward strand.
AAAGTCCGCCGCCCGCATTCTTGCGACACACGATGGGCGCTGGGCAGCCAAGGTTGAGGTCGATGCCCGCGATGGGATATTGCGCAAGCTCCCCCGCCGTGCGCACGAGGCTTTCCACATCACTACCGATCATTTGCGCAAAAATCGGTCGATTTGTCGCGTTTTCCAAAATCGATCGCAGAATGTACGGATGCGGCTTTGACCCAGGATGTACACGAAAATACTCGGTTACAAACCAGTCGGGCGCACCACGCCGCGCGATGACCCGCATGAAGGGCAGATCCGTCACATCCTGCATCGGCGCGAGCACCAGAGCAGGGCGTTCTTGGGGAATGAAATCGCGCATGATCTTGGTTTGAGTCGCTTCAAATTCGGTTGACAATCAAGCCGTAATTCCGAACCTCATTCACAGCGGAAGCACCCGCATACTGAAGTGGACAACGACTTATTGCATACCGAAAAAATCCTGGCCGATCGCAAGGTGTTCTTTCTCGACCTCAAGAGAAACGCCCGCGGCATGGTCGTGAAGATCACAGAGGATGTCGGCGGCAACCGTGACACGATCATGGTGCCTGCGGAAATCCTCGGCGACTTCATTGCCGCGCTGAGCGACATCAAAGCCACAGCCGACGAGCAAGCTTAAGCGTGCCTCGCCGCTTGTGAGCCATCACAACAAGCGCGCGCGCAGCAGCTCGGTCACCTGCTTGGGATTCGGCTTGGTACTGGCCGACTTCATCACTTGGCCTGTTAAGAAATTGAGAAGCTTCTCATTGCCTGCCTTGACCGCCTCTACTTCGCTCGGGTTGTTGGCAATGACCTGATCCACCAATGCCTCAAGCTCGCCCGCATCGGCCGCTTTGAATCCAAGGCTGTCGGCAATCGCGGCGGGATCTTTTTCGGGCGACTCGTAAAGCACGGCAAAAACCTCGCGCGCCTGATTGGCGGCGAGCGTGCCGTTTTCCATCAGCACCAAAAGCGAGCGGAGCTTTTCCGGGCCAACAGGACATTCATCGATGCCGATGCCCTGCTCGTTGAGAGTGCCGAGCAGATTGTAGATGATGAAGTTAGCAACTTTCTTTCCGGGTATGCTTGGTGCAAGCGTGGATTCAAAATAACGCGCGAGGTGACGATCAGATGAAAGCACCGACGCGTCGTAAGCAGTAACGCCAAAGTCCTTTTCAAAACGAGCTGCCAGTTCGTGCGGAAGCTCGGGCACCAGTGGTCGAACTTTTTCCAAAAGTGGAGCAGTTTGGATCGGCAAAAGATCCGGGCAGCTGAAATAGCGATAGTCGTGCGCATCTTCCTTGGTGCGCATGAGCTGGGTCTCACCACGATCGTCATCCCAGCGCCGGGTCGACTGAATTTGCAAAATCCCACGATCCAAGTCATCCGACTGACGCTCGATTTCAAAATGAATTGCCCGGCGGACTGCCGAGATCGAGTTGAGATTCTTAAGCTCGACCTTCGGCCCGAGCGGGTCACTTGCATTTTTGCGAACTGAAATGTTCACATCACAGCGCATCTGACCTTTTTCCATGTCGGCATCGGAAATGTCACCTTGCTGCAAGATCATTTGCAGCGAACGCAAATACGCAAATGCTTCCTCGGCCGACTCGAGGTCAGGCTCGGAAACAATTTCCATCAGCGGCGTGCCGGCGCGATTGAAGTCGATGAGCGACGAGTTGCCGAGGTGGGTTGACTTCGCGACATCCTCCTCGAGGTGGATGCGATTGAGCTTCACCACCTTATTGGGATTGGCGATCTGCTTGCGATGATCGGTCGGATAACAATGATCATAAAGCGGCACACCACCACCGATGCAGAGCGGTAGGTCCATCTGCGTCGTTTGGTAATTTTTCGGCATGTCGGGATAGAAATAATTTTTTCGATCCCATTTCGAAATTTCGGGTGTTGAGCAGCCGATCATCATCCCCGCGAGCATGGTCTTCTCGATCGCCGCCTGATTGAGCACGGGCAGGGCTCCGGGCAATCCAAGGCACACGGGACAGGTGTGTGTGTTAGGCTCATCGCCGAAAGAAGTGTGGCATGAGCAAAACATCTTGGTGCGAGTCTTGACCTGACAGTGAACTTCAAGGCCGATAGTGACGAGGTAGGGCATGGTGAAATATAGATAGATAAAGCAGGGGCTCAGAGCTTGAGATCCTTCAAAAAGGCTTTGATTTGAGGGTCATTGAGGGCTTTGCTGAGCATCGGGTGACGCAGCAAACTCCCAAATTTTCCCTCGCGCGCCAGACCCTGAAGCTCAGGGTCATCGACGATGATAGCGCGCGGAATCGTTTTGCCGGTTTTCGAATCAGTCACGGGTTTGAGCGGTGATGTCGACTGACGGCTGATCGCTTTGGCCAGCGTGAGCCGCTCGGGGTCCGCCGAAGGATCGAGAATCTTGAGCCACTGCGATGGAATGGATTTTTCCACGGTCGATTTCAACGACTCGATCCATTCCGATTGGGATCCTGATTTTCCGGCCGCGCCCTTGAGTTCGGAAATCGATCCAAAATGATAGATCAACGCAGCCGCAATGAGACCGATCAAACAGGTCGGGATCAGCGAAAAAAATCCCACACCCAAAAGTCGCGAAGCACTGAGCGGCGCGCGGTCTTCATCCATTTTGCGCAGCGGGCTGGTGAGAAACCTCACGATCGTGCGACCAATGATGAAAGAAATGATGAAGGCCACAAATGGAGCGGCCGTCACAAACAGAGGCTCTTTGCTGCCAGTGATTGCCTTCACCAACTCAGGCGCCTGATGCCACACGCGAAAGCCCACCCATGTGCTGATGCCCAGCACGAGGCAGTTTAGCAAAATCCGCAGCGTGCCACGCACGAGGACGAATCCCGCGCAGATCACAAACAAAGCGAGCCCGACGGTGACGATGTTGATGGAATCGGACGACATCGGAAAAAATCAATCAGTGGTCAGCGCCGGCCCTTTGACGCAGCAAGTGATCGGTGAGCACCAGCACCGCCATCGCTTCGACGATCGGCACCGCGCGCGGCAGCACACAGGCATCGTGGCGCCCTTTGCCGGCAAGCTCGGTGTTTTCACCACCAGATGTGACAGTTTCCTGCGAGGTCATGATGGTCGCCGTTGGCTTGAACGCGACGCGGAAGATGATCGATTCGCCATTGGAAATTCCGCCTTGCACGCCGCCCGAACGATTGGTCGCCGTGCGCACCTTGCCATCTACCATGCGAAACGCATCATTGTGCTCGCGACCGGTGAGGAGAGTTCCGGCAAAGCCCGATCCGATTTCAAATCCCTTGGTCGCCGGGATTGAAAGCATCGCCTTGGCGAGTTCCGCCTCGAGCTTGTCGAAAATCGGCTCGCCCAAACCTGGCGGACAATTGCGGATCACGCATTCGATCACGCCACCGACGGAATTTCCATCGCTGCGGATTGCTTTGATGCGCTCAATCATTTTTTCGGCCATCGCCGAATCACCCGTGCGAATGACATTCGATTCAATCACATCGGAGGTGATGGATTCGGGATCTACCTCGGCCTGAAGTTCTTGGATCGACTTGACCCATGCGAGCACCTCGATACCGGGATGAAACTTCGCGAGTACCTGACGCGCTACCGCCGCCGCCGCGACGCGGCCGATCGTTTCACGCGCCGAAGCGCGACCACCACCGGATGCCGCGCGAATGCCGTACTTCGCATCATAGGTATAGTCGGCATGGCTAGGGCGATATTTGACCGCCATTTCATCATAAGCTCCCGGGCGTTGATCAGTGTTGCGTACGACGATGGCAATCGGCGTACCGAGCGTGACACCATCTTGCAAACCGGAGAGAACCTCTGCCGCATCCGCTTCTTTGCGCGGGGTGACGATGTCCGACTGACCCGGACGCCGACGGTCAAGTTCGTGCTGAATTTGCTCCAGCGAAACTGGAACACGCGGCGGACAGCCATCGATGACCACGCCAACCCCGCCACCATGGGACTCGCCGAAGGTGTGAATGCGAAATATCTGCCCGAAGGTTGATGCCATGCCCACAATCCTAGACGGTCGGCCGCCTTGGGCAAGCGTCATGCGTTTTCGGGGTTCAGTTTTCGGCTTTTCAGGGCTAGAAATCACTCATGCGCCTTCGCTTGCCCGACCGGGTAATTTCATTTCCCCGCCGCCCGCTGATCATGGGCATCGTCAATGTGAATGACGATTCATTCTCCGGTGACGGCACGCTCGATTTCAATGCCGCCATCGATCAGGCCCGCGAGCATATCCAAAATGGCGCGGATGTGATTGATGTCGGCGCGGAAAGCGCGCGCACCAATCGGGCCGCCGTCACGATCGATGAGGAAGTTCGGCGCTTTGGCGGATTTCTCGATCGATGGGAAGATGCCTTGGGCGATCTCAAGCCGAAGGACGCGGATCAAATCTGGCCACCAATCCTTTCTGCCAACACCTGGCGACCAGAGGTCGTCCGCGAAATTTTGCCGAGCAAAAAAGTTGAGCTGCTCAATGACATGAGCGCCTTGCCGGATGATACAAATGCCCAGTTCTGCGCAGAGCACGGAACCGCTTTGCTCATCATGCACAGCGTCGGCGAACCAAAGGTTCCGCACATCCATCAGCAGTGGATAGATGTGATGAAATCCATGGACTTGTTCTTTGAAGAAAAAATTGCCCTCGCGCTCAAGGCTGGAATCGATCGTGACGCGCTGGTGCTCGATCCCGGCATCGATTTTGCGAAACAACGCGATGACAACCTCAAGGTCATGCGCGAGCTCTCGCGGCTTCAGAAATTCGAGCGTCCCATCCTTGCGCCCGTTTCCCGCAAGAGGGTGATCGGTGAGGTGCTCGGACTTGCTGATCCCAAGGATCGCGATGCAGGCACCATCGCCTGTATTGCGGCCTGCTTGCAGGGCGGAGCAAACATCCTACGAGTGCATCATGTCGCCGCCGCATGGCAATCGGTGAAGGTGCTGCATGCACTTGAAAAGGCGCGGGTCTGAAATCGTTTGCCTGCACCACCGCGCCACTCAATGATGCGTCCGCCCATGCAACGCCCGCCGAAAAAATTCGTTCCGACTCCCTTTTCCTATCATCAGGAAATTGAGTTGTGCATCGACTCGCTCACCAACCTCGGATCGGGCATTGGAAGAATCGACGGCTGGGTGGTGTTTGTACCCTTCGCGCTTCCCGGCGAAGTCGTGAAAGCCCGCGTGTACCGCAACGACAAGAATTGCTCGCACGCCGACCTCGTCGAAGTTTTGACCCCCTCGCCCGACCGCGTTCAACCAATGTGTCCGCTGTTCGGCGAATGCGGTGGATGCCAATACCAACATCTATCGTACGAAAAACAACTAGCATGGAAATCACGCCAAGTTGAAGAGCTGCTCAAGCACATGGCTGGCATCGTTTTTCCGGTCAACCCGTGCATGAGCACACCGCAAATATGGAACTATCGCTCAAAAATCACGCCCCACTTCGAAAAGCCGCACAACGGCGCGATCGCTGAGATCGGATTCCTCGCCAACGGTCGCCGCTCGCAACTGGTCGATGTGCCCGAATGCAAGATCGCGATGAATGAGATCAACGCCGCGCTGCCACGCATACGCGACGATATCCGAGCCAATGCTCATCGTTTCAAACGCGGATCGACCATCCTCATGCGTGCGACCGA
>JBMTCI010000016.1:0-10173 GCA_049430745.1 Luteolibacter sp.
TCTTCGTGTTGCGGATCACATAAAAGCGCGCGAACTTTTCGCCGCGATCAAAAGCGCGCGTGTAGCGGACCATGCGGTCGTGCACTTGATTGGTCATTTTCTGACCTTCGTTGTTGAAGAAGAAGGTTTCGAGTCCGCTGACCTCTGGTTTCCACGTGTAATTGTAATGCACGCTCACAAAAATCGCGTTGCGGTAGCGGTTGGCGATTTCGCAGCGCTGGGGCAGGGTGAGGAAGTAATCTCCGCGTCGGGTCATGACCGTGCGGTAGCCCATGCGCTTGAGGTGTCTCTCGAGCCTGACCGCGGTATCGAGCGCCAAATGCTTTTCGTAAACGCGGCCCCACTGACCGCCGAGATCGCGTCCGCCGTGGCCGGGATCAATCACCACCGTGTTGAAATCGGCCGCACGCGCACCCGTCATGCCGCAGGCCAGCATGGCGAGGATGATGATGCGCTGAAGGGTTTTCATGGGTGCTTCTAGGCAATTGACAGTTAGGAAATCTTAATAAAATCGCCGTGTTGTAAAGGAGATATTGCCCAGAAGCGGCCAAAATGCTAGTTATTTCGCGTTTTTTGCCCGATTTTCCAGTGACTCTTTTGCGATCTGGGCCTCGGATCAATAGACTCCAGCGGGTCGATCCGAGGCTTTGCGGGTTTTCTTGAGCGCCTCGGCGGCGGCTTTGGCGTCGTAGGGAATGGAGTTGCCAACAATGACCGTGCCATCGCCCATGGTGATGAGCTTGGGATCGCCGACGGCTCCGCGTTGGTGGATTTGTCGGCTGACAACGGTGCCATTGGTGTCGATTTCGTAGTGGGCCCACATGGTCGGGGTGGTGAGGAAGATCACATGCAGGCGTTGATTGCGATCGATGGTGGCGCTGGGCTTGCGGAGCATGAGCGCGTCGCCGAGCAGGAAGGTGCGAATCGATTCACCGCTGCGGCCATCGACAATCTGCGCGAAGAGTTGTGATTTTGAATCTGCGCTGAAGTTGAGAAGCCGAAACTCGCGGGTTTGTCCGAGTTTTCCAGCCACGCCGACTTTCTGCGTCCAATAGGGTCGCCCAGGTGAAAGACTGAAGTAGATGCGGTTGGTCGATGCGCCCTCGGTGTTGTCACCCGGAGGATGAACCACGGCGCTGACTGAAAAATTTCCCGGTTGGCTGAGTTGGAAATTTTGAGTGAGGTCGACCTCTCGGGCGAGGGTTTGACCCGCGCCGATTTTCATCGGGCCGAAAAGTTTTCGACCTCTTGGGCTGACTGGGCTGCCGTTGCTGTTCTTGATGGAAAAATCCAGCCACTGGAAGCGTCCGTCGCTTTGGAAGACCAGGTCGCGTCCGGCGTAATTGGTGATGGTGACCACGGCGATGATTTGCTCGCCAGCGAGAAATTGCTTTTTGGGCATCTTCAATGTCGCCGAGACCTGCGCCTCGGCTTGGCCGAAACAGAGGAGTGCAAAGGCGGCCAAGAATTTGGGGAATTGGTCAAACATGCGGCATCATGCTTAGTCCACCCAGGTGACGGAGTCAACCGAAGTGCGCCATGGATCTTTGCATGCCTGCTTGCGGGGGCTTGCCTTGGCATCGACGGGGGGGCAGATTCGCGGGCGTGAGTGAGACGATGATTGAAACAGTGGACCTGCATCGCGGTTACCGCATCGGCAACAAGACGATTGAGGTGCTGCATGGTGTCGATCTGCGCGTTCGCAGCGGTGAGCGGGTTTTTCTGTGCGGGCCAAGCGGTGCGGGCAAGACGACCTTGCTCTACACGCTGGCGGGCTTGGAGCGTCCGGAGCGTGGCCAAGTGCGAATCGACGGCGTCGACCTCTATGCGCTGGGTCGACAAGAGCAGGCACGTTTTCGCAATCGCAAGATCGGCTATGTGTTTCAAAATTTCCATTTGTTGCCCGAGTTGACCGCGTTGGAAAATGTCGCGGTGCCGGGCGCGATCGCTGGGATTGATTCGACTGAGGCGGCGGTCAAAGCCTTGGAACGCGTTGGGCTCGGTCATCGCAAGGATCACCTTCCAGCTGAGTTGTCAGGCGGCGAACAACAGCGGGTGGCAATCGCGCGGGCGATTGTGAATGAACCCAAGGTGTTGTTTGCCGACGAGCCAACGGGAAATTTGGATTCCGCCAACAGCGCGCAGGTCATGGCGATGTTGCTCGAGCTCGCGCGCGAGCATGTGATGACCCTGGTGGTGGTGACGCACGACGCGTCGCTCGCCGAGATGGGTGATCGCACGCTGGTGATCCGCGATGGCGCGATCCATTGAGGGCCATCACAGATTGAACCGTGATCACTCCGCGCGTGAGAGTCGATTGATCCCGCGCTGGAGCAATTGTGAGTCGACTGCTGACGACATTTCCTCGTCGAGGTTGATCGTAAGATTTTCCTCCTCGAATTCGATTGAATGAATCGTGGGTGCGTCGTTCTCAAACGCATCGATGAGTCCTTGCAGGTTTTTGATCGGCTTGCCGTTGACCCTGCTGATGATGAGGCTGCGCAACGATTCGTATCCGACTGTCGCAGGGGTGGGGATCACGCCCGTGAGGAAAACCACGCGATCGATCGAATCTTCGTAATTTTCAGGGTTTTCAAGCGCGTCGAGCAGGTTGAGCGGCGCGCGGGTTTTCCAGTCTTCGCCAAAGCCTTCGAGCAATGGACGAGAGAGTTCCTGGAAGAGGAGTCCGCCTTTGACGAGGTAGTTGGGGCCCTTGTCAAAGAGGTGATTGGGAACGAGTTTGCTTTCTTCCGATTCGCGGCTGAGCGTTGCCTTGATTTCCATGGGCTTGCCTTCGCGCAAGATGGAGAGGTTCACCGTGTCGCCGACTGATTTGGTGCCACGGATGAGGTGACCCCACAGGAGTTTGCCGTAAGTCGGATGATCATAGTAGCCGCGGCGGTCGATGGCGCAGCCGTCAGCGGCGAGCAGCACGTCGCCTTTTTTCAAGCCCGCGAGATCGGCGGCCATGTTTTTGCGAACCGCTTGGATGAAGATGCCGCCTGCATCGTCGGGTAGCTTGAGCCATTGGCGGAACGAAGGGTCCTCGGAGCGAGCGATGGCAATCCCAAGACTGGGGAATCCCGTGTAGTTGTCATCGGCTGCGTCTTGCAGGAAGCGTATGACGATGTCGGTGGAGGCAATGTCGCAGAGTTGATCCTTCGAGTTGTAACTGAAGAGTACGCCGGCAAATTTTCCATCGCGCAAGACGGGGAGCGAATAGCTGCCTGCCGCGCTTTGCATCGATGCCTTCACGCGGTAGGTGAGGAAATTGTTGCCTTGCAGGAAATTTGAAACGAGGCCGACGCTTTGCAGCGTGCCAGCCGTTTCGATCGCTGCGCCATTTTCTTCGATCTGAATGATCGACAGCGGGGTGCCAATGGTGGCGGGCTCTGAGATTTCGAAGGGCTTGAGCGTCGCAAAAAGTTCGGTGCCTTCAGCTTCGGACGCGGGACCGAGCAGAGCGAGGTTGGCTTCGTAATCGGCGGCGATCACCTTGGCTGGTGAAAATTTTGTGCCATCGCAGGATTCAAATTCGATATAAGTCACATCGGTCACCAGTTCGGCGGTGGTGAGAACTTGCTGGGGTCCGACCACGGCAGCGAGGGCGCGGCGTTTGCGCGGCGGGGATTTTTCCCATGGCTGCCAAACATTCCATGATTGCTGCGTTGAGTTGATGCGGACCAGCGATGATTTCACATCGGCCTTCGCCGCAGGTTTTTCCTCAATGACTACTTGCGGGCTTGGTGGCGAATTGTCATTTGGCTTTGCCTGCGTGCTTTCGCTGGGTTTGCAGGCGGTGATCGCAATCAGGGAGAAAAGTAGGGGAATGAGGCGCATGGAGAGATGGAATTGAATTTGAAAATGGATCATTTCAGCCCGAGCACATCCTGCATGTCGTAGAGTCCGGCAGGTTGTGACTCGAGCCACTTGGCGGCGCGCACGGCACCCGCAGCAAAGGTGAGACGCGATGAGGCCTTGTGGGTGAGTTCGACGCGTTCGCCATCGGCGGCAAACATCACCGTGTGATCACCAACCACATCGCCACCACGCAGCGTGTGCATCCCGATCTCGAGCGATGGTCGCGGTCCGATGTTGCCAAAGCGACCGTGAGCGATGTCGTCCTTGTACGAAGTGTGGGTCTCTTCGTTGAGAATTTCCAGCAGCGTGCGTGCGGTGCCTGATGGCGAGTCGATTTTGTGGCGGTGGTGCATCTCGGTCACTTCGATGTCGAAGCGATCTTGGGTGAGGATGCGCGCCGCGTGGCGGGTGAGCCAGAAGAGGGTGTTTACGCCGACCGAGTAATTTGACGCGAAAACGATGGGCAATTTCTTGGCTGCCTCGCGGATCATGGCGCGTTCCTCATCGGTGTGACCTGTCGTACCAATGACCAGCCTCTTGCCATGTTTCAGCGCTGCTTCGACCACTTGCGCAGTGAACGAATGAACGGTGAAGTCGATGATGCAATCGGCCTTTTGCACGGCGGCGTCGAGGTCTTGGCCGACATCATGGGTGGCGGTGACGCTTGAGTCCGGATCGGCGGCGGCGGCTTGCATGAGGGCTTGGCCCATGCGGCCGGATTGTCCTGTGATGAGTAGGTTGGGCATGCGGGTCGGGTGTTGGTGGCAAAGTGGATGGGTCAGTCTTCCCAAATCATGTTCTTGAGTCGAATTTGTTCGGCGCGTTGTTTTGCTTCTTCAGCGCGCGGGCCGTTGAATGAGGCGATCTTGCGCGCGCAGGCGATCGCGGCTGGCCAGCGTTGATGTTTTTCGCAAAGTGCAAGCGCGCGAAATCCACAAAGCTCGAAGTAGTTCCAATCGGCTGGAGCTTGATCGGTTTCCAGCACCGAGTGGTAGGCGCGCAAGGCTTGCTGTTCGTTTTCGCCGGGGCTCTGAGGTTTGTCGGGAAGTTGTTCGAGAATCCTGCCACGCAGGTATTGGAGTCGACTGTGGTGGGGTGATTGATGGTCGATGCCCACCAAGAGCAGGTCGTAAATTTCAAGTGCATCTGTGAGCGCTTCAGGCTGCGCAAGGCTCAAGGTTTGCAACGCATCACCAAGCAGCAGTCCACAGGTTTGGTGAATTGGATCGTTTTTCTGCAGCGACGAAAACCACGGACGAAGCAAATTAACCGCATCCTCGGCCTGATTCATGTCGATCATGAGTCGGGCCATTTCCAGTTTGGCCACCGATGCGAGCGGCGAGTCGGTCTCGGGTGCCTTTTTGAAAAGGATCAATGCTTCCTGGCGTGATTGCGGGGTCTGTACCAAGGCGGCCGATTGAGCGGCCAGCAGCCACGCGGCTTGGGCGCGTGAGGAGTCGGTGCTGGTGGCTGCGAGTTTTTCGAACACGAGTCGCGCGTCGTTGTAGCTGCGTGACTCGAAGTGCGCGCGTCCCAGTAGGAGCGCGGCGTCGCCCGCTAGTGGATCGGTAGGAAATTCGGTGAGCATCGCGTTGGCGTTGGCAATGACCGAAGGAAGATCATTTGAGGCGGATGAAATGCGCAGCTTGAGCCACGCGAGTTGCACGGGCGCGACCGCTTGCTCGGTGCCGGCAAGTTTGGCGAGTTCATCGAGAGCGCTTTGAGCGCGGGCGGTATCGGGCGGTGATTGATCGAGCGCAGCGTGGGCACTGGCGATGCGGGCCTCGTTGACGCGTGGGTGCTGCGGATTGTTGGAAATGAATTCCGCGAGGGCCTGAGTTTTTTCAGGCGATGACTTTGCGGCCATCGCGCGTTCGAGTTTCAGGTCCTCGCTGAGCGCTGGATCTTCGATGTTGGCGATGGTAGTGAATGAGGTTGCACTCTGCTTTTCATCCATGCTCATCGCGACGAGCGAATTGAAGCGCGCGCTGACTGAATTTTCATCTTCGAGTTCTTGTGCGGCCACATCGAAAAGTTTGGCGGCGGAGCCTGCGTCACCTTTTTTGTAGGATTCCATGGCTTCGAGAAATGCCGCCTCACCTCGTTGCGACGAAAGATTCGAATTCTCACGAAGCACGGTGAGCGTGTGCATGGCCTGATCGACGGCACCCGCTGACAGTTGGCGTTTGGCCATCATGAGCAAGGCGCGATCGGCGGCTGGATGATCAGAAAACTCCGCGCGCAGGCGGTTGCAAAGTCGGCGCGATTCAGCAAGCGCGGCCGTAGAGCCATTGCGGTCGAGCGCGAGGGCGCGGACATAGATCGCATGGGCGACCACGGCTTCGCGCGGTTTGGCCGATGGCCATGCGGCTTCGCTGGCGGCCTCCTCGGTAGAGACAAGTCCTGTTGGATCAATTTCGCCGAGCTTGGTCCATGGCTCGAGTTGCACAAGGATCGGATCATCCATGAGTGGTTTTTCTGGCAGCATTTTTTCAATGCGTTGAAAAAATGCTGCAAGTTGGGGCGAGTTTGGATGATCGCCGATAAAGGAAATCATGAATGTCAATGCAGCGGTGGGACCTTCAGAAGCGCTCAAGGCATCAGTCAAGCCGAGCGCGGCCGAGTGAAACTGGCGAAGGGTGAGGCCTTGTGGTTGATCGATGAGAGATTTGAAAATTTCAGCAGCGGCCGATTGTTGGTTTTCCGCAAGCTTGAGGTGGGCGTTGAGAAGTTTGGCGCGAGCCTGCAATTTCTCGGGATAGGATTCGATCGACGCCAAGCGCTTGCGAGCCGCATCGATTTGTTTTGTGTCGATGAGAATCTCGACTTCGCGCAATAGGAGTTCGGCAGCTTGCGATGGGTTGATCGAATTTTGAAGGCTCGCGAGGGTGGCAAGTGCGGCGTTGGTTTGACCGAGGGAGAGCTGGAGGTTGGCGAGGCTGACCGCGGTTTCGAATCGGTGCGGGGCATCAGGTTTTTCGATCAGCGGCGCGAGTTGGGTAATCGCATCGGCGATGCGTCCGCTGGCGGCGAGGGCCTGACCTTTCCAAAACGCTTGTTCCGGGTGATTGCGAACGAGCGATTGATCGAGCAACTCGAGGGCCTTGGAAGATTTGCCAGCGCGGATCCATGCCTCGGCCAAACCGATGGCGGCGCTGGCAGTTTGTTCGGGCTTGAGCTTGGCGTTTTGCAGACCGAGCTCGTAATGATAGGCGGCAATTTCCCAAAGTCCGGTCGCAAGTGACTCATCACCTTTGCGCAGATCGTCCTGCGCGTCCTGGCCGCGGACGGGAGCGCTGGCCAGCGCGAGCATGATGGGCAGGATCGACCGCAGTTGCATTTCGTCGCGCCTATCCTTGCACCACTTTGCGGGTGTGGCCAGTCCTGATGACCGGAAATGTGTCGATACCTGAACTCGCGCGAGCAGTAGATTTGAACCCTATTTTTTAAGGATATTGCGAAGATCGGCAACCGAAAGCGAGAGGGTATTGGCGGCTTTTTTGAGGTCGCCATCGGCGAGTTCGACGACGCGTCCGGCGATTTCGTGGCTGACCCATTCCAGCAGGTCCTCGCTGGCTGGCGCGAGGTTGATCAGCTGGTCGATCGCATTGCCGAGCAGGGCGGGCGACTTGCCGGGAATGGAGGCGAGCGGAATGTCGGCGGGCAGGAGAATGTTCGAAGTCGCGAGCGCGCAGGCGCGGGCGATGGTGTTTTCGAGTTCGCGCACATTGCCCGGCCAGGTGTGCGACTGCAAAAGGTTCACCGCTTCGGCGGTGAGGCGGATGCGTGCCATACCATTCTTGCGTGTGATGCGTTGCAGGAAAAATTCCGCAAGCAATGGGATGTCCTCGAGTCGCTCGCGAAGGGCAGGGATGCGGATCTCGACGACATTGAGTCGGTAGTAGAGGTCCTCGCGGAAGCGGCCTGCGGCGACTTCCTCAGCGAGGTTCTTGTGCGTCGCGGCGATGATGCGCACATCGGTGCTGAGATTTTCATTCGAGCCGACGCGGGAGAATGATCCATCCTGCAAGACGCGCAGCAGTTTCACTTGGATGCCGAGTGGCATGTCGCCGATCTCGTCGAGGAAAAGCGTGCCGCCATCGGCTTGCTCGAAGCGTCCGGCCCTGCGCGCGATCGCACCCGTGAACGAACCTTTTTCGTGTCCGAACAATTCGCTCTCGAGAAGGTTTTCGGGAATCGCGCCGCAGTTGATGGTGATCATCTCCTTGTGGTGGCGCGGGCTGTATTCGTGGACAGCTTTGGCGACCAACTCCTTGCCCGTGCCGCTTTCACCAGCGATGAGAACGGGTGCGTCCGAGCGTGCAACACGGCCGACCATTTTGAAAACCCCTTGGAGCGCGCGAGAGATACCGATCATTTTGACGCGTCCGTCGTTTTTGGGAAGTTCCGCTGCCGGCTTGCCTGCGCTACGGCGTTCCTCACGCATTTGCAGGGCCGACTCAACGACCGTTCGCAATTCGAATGCGAGCGATTCCTTGCGCAGTACATCGTGGGCACCGCGCTGGGTCGCTTCGATGATCTGACCGGTACTGGGGAAGCCCGCGGTGAGGATCACCATGGTGCTCGGACTGTGCTGAAGAACGCGGCCAAGCAGTTCCATGCCATCGAATGGCTCGAGCTCCATCGCTGCGACCACCACCCCGACCGGGGTTTTTTCGACAACCTTCAAGGCGTTTGCGGCATTGTCGCAGCGCAGGATTTTGAGGTTTTTTGCCGCCAAATGCTTCGTCGCCCAATCGAGGTAATCCAGATCGGGATCGACAAGCAGCAAGGTGTCTTCCTGAACAGCGTCGGACATCGGCGGGGCATCATCTTTCCTACATTGCGCCGTTGAATGCACGAAAAAAGTGCCCCTCGTTTGAATGAGGGGCACGAAAGTCACAGCTCTTGTTTTTGGTTTGTGCTCGTTTTTATCCGCCGCGTTGTGAGGTGACTCAGACGCGGCGGAAAATTTGCATCAATGCAGATGCAACTCGAAGCGCTCGGTGACCGCTTTGGCATCGGGCGTGGCCTTGATCATGAGGATGACCGGAACATGGGCACCATCAGGAAGTGTTTTGTCGGCGATGAGCACATTCGCGTCGGCGTCCTTGCCCTTGGCGAAGCTGAGCTTGGTTGGTGCCGAGCGTTCGCCGGCGATGCCGCTGATGCTTTGTTCGGCGAGGGCGACGACTTTGTTGTCCTTGTCGATGAAAACGATGCGGGCTTTGCGCTCTTTGTCGACGGTGACCTCGATCGAGAATCCCGCTTTGGATTCAATGACATGGCCGCCGTTGGGTCCTTTGGTGATGTTCTCCTCGTGCTCGTGGTGCTCATCGTGTTTGTGATCTCCGTCGGCAAAAGCCAGAGGGCTGGCGATCAGGGTGAGGATCAGGGTGGTGGTCAGTTTCAGTTTGGTTTTCATGATTTCAGTTGTGTTGGTTGTTCGCGAATGAGGTTTATTCAATGGGTGGCGGGTGCGTTGAGAGCGAGTGCTTTGGCGGCAGCTTTTTTGCCAAAAAGGCGGAACACTGCCGGTGTGACGGCGAAGTCGAGCAGTGTCGAGCTGACCAATCCGCCGACGATGCAGATCGCGACGGGGCTCAGGATTTCTTTGCCGGGTTCGCCCATGGCGATGACGAAGGGGATCAGCGCAATACCTGCCGAGAGGGCGGTCATGGTGACGGGAACAAGTCGCTCCAGCGTTCCGCGTTCGATCATGGCATCCGTGAATTCCTCACCCTCGTGTTTCATGAGATGAAGGTAATGGGAAATCATCATGATCCCGTTGCGCGCAGCAACACCGCCGACGGCGATGAAGCCGACCAGCGTGGCGATGCTGATGTTTCCCACCAAGCACCAGGTCAGCATGAGGCTTCCCATCAACGCGAGAGGCAGATTTAGCAGTACTTGGAAGGCTAGAACAAAGCTACGGAAGTACGACCATAGTAGTAGCACGATCACCATGAGAATCGCGGCGAAGAGCATGGCAATGCGTTTGGCGGCGGCTTGCTCGGCGCGGAAATCGCCTTCGTAGCTGATGAAATATCCTTCGGGTAATTTTACCTGCTCGCGAACTTTTTCCTCCAGTTGTTTCACGAGCGCACCTGCATCGCGTTCGCTGGGTTTGATCGACACCACATAGCGGCGCTGAGTGTTTTCGCGATAGACCGAGCTGGGCCCTGAGGCCTCGCGCACATCGGCGACGAGCTTGAGCGGGATGTGGTGGCCGGTGACCGTGTGGATCGGCAGTTCGCGAATGGTTTCCGCATCGCCGCGCCAGCGTTCGGGCAGGCGGATGGCGAGATCGAT
>JBMTCI010000017.1:0-9944 GCA_049430745.1 Luteolibacter sp.
CCGAACTCGCCGTAAATGTCGTCGAGCAAATCGGGTACCGTGCGGCCGATCGATTTTGCGTAAGCAGCAACCTCCGCAAACATAAGCGTCGCGCCATTCGCATCCTTGTCGCGCACGGAGTCCGAGCCGAGGTATCCATAACTCTCTTCGCCGCCGAACACGAAGAAGCGCGAGTATTCCAGTCGCAGCAAGCGAGTTTGTTCTTCACTGAGCGAGCGATAATCGCCTTTTTTGTCCACCGGAATCGCTTCCTCGTACTTGCGGAGTTTCGATGAGATGTACTTGAAGCCGGTGAGTGTATCGACGATCCCGACGCCAAATCCATCGGCGATCGCGCGTTGAAGTTCGGTGGTGACAAAAGTTTTGATCAACACCGCACGGCTGCGATTTGACTGCGTGAGCCAGCCAAGTTCGAAACAAGTCTTGAGTCGATACCAGGCCATCAGCGATCCGATCTGGTTGCCGGTGAGCAATTGCATTTCCCCTTTCGAATTGCGAACCACCACACCCATACGATCCGCGTCGGGGTCGGTACCGATCACAATTTCCGCACCCGATTGGATCGCGAGATCGATGCCCATCTTGAGCGCAGGCGCGTTTTCAGGATTCGGCGATTCAACAGTGGGAAAGCGCCCGTCCTGCACATCCTGCTCGGGCACGGTGAGGACCTCGAAGCCGAGAGCACGCAGCATTGGCACATTGATGTGACCGCCAGTGCCGTGGAGGTTGGTGAAAACCACCTTGGTCGAAACCCCTTGCAGCAGCGAGGGCTTCAAAAGCAGGGATTTGAG
The DNA here is from genome assembly GCA_049430745.1 of Luteolibacter sp. GTDB lineage: Bacteria > Verrucomicrobiota > Verrucomicrobiia > Verrucomicrobiales > Akkermansiaceae > Luteolibacter. Next base: position 792 of record JBMTCI010000017.1, read on the forward strand.
ACGCTCGACATAGCGAGCATCCATTTCGGCACCGAGCACGATGATCTTGCCGCGTTCGTTCTCAGGCAGGGCGTCGTAGCGTTCGCTGGCGATGGCATTGACCTCCGCGATGATCGCCGAGGCATGCGGCTCGACGATTTGCGCGCCATCGTTGAAGTAGGCCTTGAATCCATTGTCATGCGGCGGATTGTGACTCGCGGTGAGCACCACACCCGCGTCGGCGCGAAGCTCGCGAACGGTGAATGAAAGCTGTGGCGTTGAGCGAGGACCTTCGAAGAGGTAGGCATCGCATCCAAGATCGGACGCGACCTTCGCGCAGAACTCGGCGAAGTCGCGCGAGAAATGGCGCGTGTCGTGAGCAAAGACCAAGGCTGGCTTGCGATCGCTTGGCGCGGATCTTTTTGCGTAGGCGACAAGCCCGCGAACCGCGCGGCCGACATTGTAGAAATTCATCGTCGCGGTTCCGACGCAAGGATGTTCGGGTCGACCATTGGGACCACCCATGCCCTGCTCGGATTTTGCGATCACGCGACCGATCGTGCGTCCGCGCAATCCGCCCGTGCCAAAGGCAAGGGTTTTGTAAAAACGGTCATTGAGCTCACCCCACTGACCATCGGCGGCAAGCTCTTCGATCACGCGTGCAGCCAGATCCGAGGATGATCCTTGGACGAGGGCATCGATATTGGTTTTTGCCGATGCCAGCAATTTGCCTTCGGTCACAGCGGCGGTTAGAGTCGCATCAAGGTTGCTCATGTCGCCGCGGATCATAGGACAAACCCGCCTCATGGCAATGCCGCCCGTGCGTGAAATTTCACGCCTGTTAGACGCTTAGACTCGATCGAGCAGGACATTCTCGCCCAGCACCACCAGATCGACCGAACCCTTGAGCGTCTTGTCGAGAAATGGCGTGTTCTGCGATTTCGATTTCATGAAATCGCGAGTGAAGGTCGTCTCGGCTTCGGTGTTGAAGAGCAATAGATCTGCGGCGCTACCCTCCTCGATCGCGGGGACTGAAAGCCCCATGAGGCGGCGCGGTTCGGCCGAGAAGCGCTTCACCACCAGATCCCAACCAAATTTCCCTGTCGCGACAAAGTGGTGATAGAGAGAAACGAGCGCCGTATCGAGTCCCGTGATGCCATTCGGCGCGCTCACAAAATCCAGGGATTTTTCAAAAGGCGTGTGTGGCGCATGATCGGTGGCGATAAGGTCGAAAGTTCCATCGATGAGTCCCTCGAGCAATGCGGCATTGTCCACCTTGGTGCGCAGCGGCGGGTTCATCTTGTAGTGCGTGTCGTAGTCGCCGATGTCGTCTTCGCAGAAAATCAGGTGATGCGGTGCCACTTCGGCGGTGACCTTCACATCGCCGCGCTGCTTCCACCAGCGAATCGTTTCCATGCCGATCTTGCTGGAAACATGCTGAATGTGGATGTGAGCGCCGGTCGCGTGCGCGAGTCGGATGTCGCGGTCGATGATGATTTCTTCAGCGCAGGCAGGTGACCCTTGGATGCCGAGGCGGTAGCTCATCGCGCCTTCATTGAGCGCGCGTGGTCCGGCAAGCTCGGGCACTTCGCAGTGACTTGCGAAAAACATGCCCATTTCCCCAGCATAGCGCATGGCGCGGAACAAGACCGCGGCGTCGGCCGTCGTGTCGCCATCGTCGGTGAGCATCCTCACTCCGAGCGCGCGCATGCCGTCGATGCCCGCGAGTTCCTTGCCCTTGCGTCCCTTGGTAACACAGCCCGAAGTGTAAACTGGGATCCGCGAATGTTTTGCGGCAATCGCCAAAACCTGACCGACCACCGTTGCCGAGTCGATCGCAGGCACGGTGTTGGGCATCATCACCACGCCGGTGATGCCGCCATTGATCGCCGCCTCGGACCCTGTCGCGATGTTTTCCTTCGCCTCAAATCCCGGTTCGCGAAAATGCACATGCGCGTCGAACATTCCCGGCATGAGAATGCGGTTCTTGGCATCGATCACGCGGCAGCCGTTCGGCGCTTTGATCCCCCTCCCAATTTTGCGAATCACTCCGCCCTCGACCAACACATCACCTGCCGCCAACTGCGGATTGTCTTCCGTAGCGATGCGGGCGTTTTGGATGAGGAGGTTCATGGTTTGTTGATCGATGTTGATGCCGTGTTGCTCATGACTCGGATTCGGCATCGGGCTTGAGCCAATAAAGCACCGCCATGCGGACCGCGATGCCGTTTTCGACCTGATCGTTGATGAGGCTGCGCTCGTAATCCATCACCGCATCGCAGAGTTCGACCCCGCGGTTCACTGGACCGGGATGCATGAGGTAGAGCCCGCGTTGGCGAATCTCCTCGAGTCGTGCATCAGTGATGCCGTAGAGGCGGTGATACTCGCGCAGGCTCGGGAAAAACTGGGCTTCCTGCCGTTCCATTTGCACGCGCAGCAGGTAGACAACATCCGGCGACCATGCCATCGCCTCTTGGTAATTCGTGAAGCGGCGAATATTTTCTGGGCCTTGTCGCGGCACCAGTGATCCTGGTCCGAGGTAGGCGACATCGACGCCGATCTTTTTGAGGATCGTGCTCGTCGATCGTGCGACCCGAGAGTGAAGGATGTCGCCGACGATGAGAACCTTTTTACCGACTGGATCAGGAAACTTTTCTTTGATCGTGAAGGCATCGAGCAACGCTTGGGTCGGATGCGCGTGGGCGCCGTCGCCGGCATTGATCACCGAGGCGCGCGTCTGTTTCGCGATCATCCCCGGCAGACCGGAGCGCGCGTGGCGCACGATGATGAAGTCCGTGCGCATCGCTTGGAGAGTTTCCACCGTCTCTCGCACCGACTCGCCTTTGGTGATCGAGGAGTGCGCGACATCGAAGTTGGTAACATCCGCCGAGAGCCGCTTGGCCGCGACTTCGAATGAGGAGTGAGTGCGCGTGCTGGGCTCGTAGAAGAGCATCAGGACCGACTTGCCTTTGAGGGCCGGGACTTTTTTGACCGAGCGGGTGAAGAGCTCTTTGAACGGGACGGACTGGTCAAGAAGATGGTCGATCTCTTCGCGACTGAGTGATGAAATATCGAGCAGGTCCTTACGCGGCATGCTGGAGCTGGGGGAAGTAGTGGAGGATTCCAAAGGCGATTGCGAGAAAACAAATCGCAAAAATGAATCCCGCATGGTGACGCGAGATCGGCTTGCGGATCAGGACATAGAGCGCGACGAGCATGGAAAAGCCCACAAATGGTGCGGTCACAGGGATTGGCTGGTTGTAAAACCAAGTGATGGACGCGCCAATCAGCACGGGGATATAGCCAAGCGCGACAAGGAAAGGATGCGCCTTTTGCAGGCGCGGGTCGTGGATCTGCTCGACCTGAGCAAAGGCAATCTGACGGCGCAGACGCTCGATTTCACCCGTGCTGCGCTTGCGGCTCGGGATTTTTGCATCCGCATCCTCGCCCACAGGCACTGGGTCCTCGACATGTTTGGGCACCGATTCTTCGACGACAAGTTTCGCTGCAACCGGTTCGGGAGGAGCTTCAAAACCAGTGGGTTTTTCCGCCTTCGACTCGACGGCAAGGTCGGGTACGAATGAAAAATCGTCGATCGTCGACTCGACCTTTTGCAGGTCGAAGGCATCGGCATCAATCGTTGGCAATGGCGCTGCATCGGCGAAGGCTGCGGTTTCAGCCGCAGCCCGTTGAGACGGAATCCCCAGACTTCCGCGAAGATCGGCAATCTCCTCGGCGGATTTTTTACGCTGTGGTAGGAGACTCATGGCGAATCCTTTTGAATGACCCGAACCTGATCGAGACCATCGGTCTCTTCGAGGGACACCTTTACATGGTCGTGGCGACGGGTGTCGAGAGCGATGCCGACATAGTCGGCGGAAATCGGCATTTCCCGGTGACCGCGATCAACCAGCACGGCCAATTCGATGCGGGCGGGACGACCGTAATCTGAAAGCGCGTCGAGCGCGGCGCGAATCGTGCGGCCGGTGAAAAGGACATCGTCGACCAGGATGATGTGGGCGTCTTCGACGGGAAACGGAATGTCGCTTTCCTGCAGTGCGGGGTTTTCGCGCAGGTGCTCGAAGTCGTCGCGGTAGAGGGAAATGTCGAGTACGCCAAACGCGATCTCGCGATCATCCTCGGCCAGCAGATCGATCAAGCGCCTAGCCACCTCGTCTCCGCGGCTACGAATACCAACCAAGGCGATGGGCTGACCCGCGGTCCTGTCGCGAATAGTGGTTGCGAGACGGCCGACGGCGGACTCGATTTCGCTGGCGCTGAGGATTTGCTCGCTCATGAATTCTCGCTACCGAAGTGGAGAATGCCGATATCGCGCCGGCGTTGCAAGCCATCGAATCGAATATTGTCGGCGGCCAAATGCGCGGCATTGACGGCTTTTTCACGAGTTTCTGCCCCGCAAACCACGGCGAGCACGCGTCCGCCGGCCGTTTCCCAGCGCCCTTCGGCATTGAGACGCGTACCAGCGTGGTAGACCCGGCAGCCAGCTGAAACATCAAGCCCATCGATCACATCACCCGATCGCGATGATTCAGGATAACCCGCCGATGCCAGCACGACACAGACACTCCAACCTTCATCGAAAGACAAAAGATCGCGGCGAAGTTCGCCCTTCGCACCTGCGTGACAGAACTCCGCCAGATCCCCTTTCACCAATGGCATCACCGCCTGACACTCGGGGTCACCGAAGCGGCAGTTGTATTCGATCACTTGCGGGCCGGTCGGTGTGAGCATGAGCCCGAAGTAAAGAAATCCGCGATAGGGCAAACCTTCGCGGCGCAGACTCTCGACAGTTGGGCGCACAATCTTGCGCTCGATTTGCTGCATCAAATCGGACGACACCAACTGACGACTCGCAACCGCGCCCATGCCACCCGTGTTGGGTCCATGGTCACCATCCTGTGCGCGCTTGTAATCACGCGCTGGCGTGAAGATCAGATATTGATCATCGACGATCGCCGCGAAGACCGACACCTCGGGACCTGTGAGGCATTGCTCGACCAAGACGCGTCCTGGCCCGAAGCGTTGCTGAGTAAAGACTTCATCGAGGAACGCCATTGCCTCGTTTTCGTTGACGCAAACCGCAACCCCTTTGCCGGCGGCCAGTCCATCAAACTTGAGTACGGTCGGGTATTCTCCCGCGATCGCAGTCACCGCTTCTTCCAACGTCGCCGTCGCCGTCGCGCGCGCGGTTGGGATCTTGTTTCGCACAAGAAACTCTTTGGCAAATTCCTTGCTGGCTTCGAGTTGAGCCGACTCTTTCGGTGGACCCCAACACGCAATGCCTTCCTTCGCGCAAAGGTTGGCAAGGCCCTCACCTTTCACGAGATAACTTTCCTCACCGGCCACGCAAAGATCGATGGCGTTCGATTTCATCCAAGCGATCAGCGATTCGAGACCATCGACTGCCACCGGCTTGGCGAGGGTCGCGATCGCGTCACTGCCGGGGAAACAAAACATCTCGGGCTTGATCGGAGATTCCGACAACGCCCTCACCAACGCGTGCTCACGCCCACCCTTGCCAACAACGAGAATTTTCATCCGCGGCAGTTTTCGACCAATTCAGCCCCCGACTCAATCACGAAAGGCAAACAGGCAACCGGTCATTCCAAAAACCTGAGAATCACCGCAGTATTCTCAATCCGTTGCCGGATAGGATCGAAATTCAATCACCACCCTTGCCTGCTCTCCCTTGATCGATGGCAATTCCTTACGGGTGCATCTTGCTTCCATGATCTCTCCCAGAACTGATTGCTCCATCTGCACCACCCTCGGATAAGCGGCAAACACCGCCTGCAGCGGATGATGATATTCGACGACCCTTGCCAGTCCCTCTGTCGTCTCATCAAGTCGCCAAATGCAACCATCGGCCTCGCGCAAATGGATCAATGCCGCGAGCTTTTCCGCCAAAGAGTCGGCATTCGGCATGGCCGCCAGATACCTCGCCTTGAGACTTTGAAAGTATTGAAACATCAATCGCTCTGGCGCGCTTTTGCCATGCATGCGTTTCATCAAGTCCAGCAATTCGATCGTGAAGTCGGGTCCGCACTGCGGAAATAGAGCTGCTGCTTTTTCGGTGAGACTGAAAATGATTTCGGGTCGCCCGACAATCTTACCGCTCTGACGCGTGCGATTGAGATAGCCCAGCTTCACCAAGTCCTCGCAGCTCTTTCTCGCCGCCATGTAACTGCCACCAAATTTTGCCGAAAGCTCACTCGCCGGCAACGCGCCGGAAACTTTCAACTCGAACAAAACCGCCCGCCAACGCGGTCGGATCAAATCCCAAAATGCGGGGATTTTCGTGGCCATGACCGAGAATCGATCACCGCAGCTTTCGTCGCAATCCACAATTTTTCCGAGCAAAGAAAAAGCCGAACAGGTTTCCCTGTCCGGCTTTCTTGATTGGTTGATCGACGACCGATGATCGCCGAAAAATGAATTATTCTTGGCCTGGGCTCCACTCTTCGGAGGCAGCTGCCGCGAGATTGAAGGCCTGTTCGAGGCCGACCATTTCGCTGGAAGGACGCAGGCTTTCGAAGCTGGCGCTCTCCTTCTTGAGTTGCTCTTCGGAGTAGCCGACAGCCTTGATCGAAAGTCCGACGCGGCGCTCGACCTTGTCGACCTTGATCACGCGGGCCTCGATCTCGTCGCCGACCTTGATGATGTCCTTGACCTTCTCCACGTGATCTTCGCTGAGTTGCGAGATGTGGATGAGTCCGTCGATGTCACCGGCAAGGCTGATAAATGCGCCGAACGAAGCGATCTTCGCGACAGTACCCTTGACGAGGTCGCCGACCTTGAAGCGCTCGTCGATGAGGCTCCATGGATCCTCTTCGGTTTGCTTGATGCCAAGCGAAACGCGCTGGTTGGCCTTGTCGATGGCAAGCACGACCGCTTCGACTTCGTCGCCCTTCTTGAGGACTTCGGAGGGATGGTTGATCTTGCGGGTCCACGACATGTCGGAAACGTGGATCATGCCGTCGATGCCTTCTTCCAGTTCGACGAAAGCACCGTAAGCGGTGAGGTTGCGAACGGGGCCCTTGATGGTGGCGCCGACCGGGTAGCGAAGCTCGATCTCGTCCCATGGGTTGGAGTCAAGCTGACGCACGCCGAGCGAAATTTTCTGCTCTTCGATGCTGATGCCAAGGACGACCGCTTCGATTTCCTGACCGATCTCGAGCACATCGCTCGGACGGGTGATGCGCTTGACCCAGGAAAGCTCGGAAACGTGCACGAGGCCTTCGACGCCGCGCTCGATTTCGATGAACGCACCGTAAGGAAGGAGCTTGGTCACGCGGCCTTTGACGCGCTGACCGATCGGGTACTTGCGCTCGATGTCTTCCCAGGGGTTTTCGGACATCTGCTTGAGGCCGAGCGAAACGCGCTCTTTCTCGCGATCGACATCGAGGATGACGACATCGACGGCTTGGCCGATGTGAAGCAGCTCGGAAGGATGGTTGATGCGGCCCCACGACATGTCGGTGATGTGGAGAAGGCCGTCCATGCCTTGGAGGTCGACGAAGGCACCGAAGTCGGTGAGGTTCTTGATCGCACCGGTGACCTTGTCGCCGATCTTGACGGTTTGGAGGAATTGCTGACGAAGCTCGGAGCGCTCGGCTTCGATGACTTCGCGGCGGGAAAGGACGATGTTCTTGCGCTCGTCGTTGACCTTGACGATTTTGAACTCGTAGACATTGCCAACGTACTCGTTGAGGTCTTTCGGCGGGATGATGTCGACTTGCGAACCAGGCAGGAATGCCTCGACGCCGACGTTGACGGTGAGGCCGCCTTTGATGACGCCCTTGACCTTGCCGCGAACGAGTCCGCCGTCTTGGAACACCTTGACGATTTTTTCCCAGTTCTGTTTGTGGGCGGCTTTCTCTTTCGACAGGACCACCATGCCCTCGTCGTTTTCAAGTTTCTCGAGAAGGACTTCAATCTCGTCGCCGATTTCAATTTGCTCGTCCTCGAATTCGTTGGACGGATTGGCTCCTTCGGATTTGTTGCCGATGTCGACGAGGACGACTTGCGGGCGGATTTCGAGGATCGTGCCCTTCACGATCGATCCTTCGCGGAATTCGCGGAATTTGGAATCGATCAGGTCGCTCAGTTCAGTGTTGGCAGGTGCCGCAGTGGCGGTGCTCATGGTATGTTTTGGTTAGGGTTAGGTTAGTGGTTCGTTTTCCTTCCGACAGTGCCCCGTGAAATGCTTTCCGCAGGCACCGGGGCTCCAACCGCCTGCAGAAGAAAGAAAAACGGACCGCGAAACTAGCCTCCACAGGGCCACTGGCAAGGCCAAAGGTAGAGAATTTCACGGTTTTGCGTGATGTTAGAATGGGAAAATTTCGTGGTTTCCATGGCGCGAATCGTCTTTGATTCAGTCCCTGTGAGCGATGAAACGCCAAGCATCCTGAAAGCCCGATTGCGGGAAAAAATCCGCCGCGAGGAGCGCGTGGGCGATTCGGCACTCGTGCGCAAGGCCCTTGCGGAGTGGATCAGGCAACACCCGCGAGTCCACACGATCGCGACCTATGCCGCGATGCCCGACGAGGTCGACCTCGCCGAACTCGTAATGACCTTCCCTGAAAAACGCTGGCTCTTTCCCCGTGTCGACGGCGATCAAGTCCGTTTCCACGCATCCACCAATCCCGCCCAAGACCTCGCACGCGGCGCCTTTGGCATTCTCGAACCGCGCGCGGATCTGCCAGTTGTTCCGATCAGCGAGATCGATGCCTTTCTATGCCCCGGCATGGCCTTCGATCAAAAGGGCGGTCGACTCGGACGCGGCAAAGGATTCTATGACCGCCTGTTGTCAATGGCACGCAGCGACGCTCACAAAATCGGCGTCGCCTTTCCCTCGCAAATCGTTCCCGACACCTACCGCGAAGCTCACGACATCATCATGGATGAAATCATTTTCTAACAGAAGCGTGGGCTATTCGCCCTCTTCCGTTTCGAATTTAGCATTTCATTTCACTCCATATCCGGCGTCTCCAATCGAAACTCCGGAATCCGCGTAAAGATCCAATCACCCACCGCAGTTTCGCCAAAAAATGCCCCCTCCGCCACCGCGGAACCCGCAACAACATGGTAGCTGTTGTAAGAAAAATGTCCGCCCGGTTCGATGCGCGGAGTCTGACCCACAATCCCCTCGCC
>JBMTCI010000018.1:0-9447 GCA_049430745.1 Luteolibacter sp.
GGTTCATCGCACGGTGAATTTTCCAGCCGCAGTGATTGCCGGATGCGAGAGTTTCAGCGAGGGTATTGAGCGCGCAGGGCGATGTGCGCCCAATAAACCAGCGGGTTCCGCCGTCCCAGGCGATGAAACTTCGGGCGCTGATTTTGTCGGACTCGAGGCCGCCAACGGCTTGACCGCGGTCGACGAGCATCGGCCCCGATTGAAGCGCCTCACGTGTTTGCTTGATGAGAGATGGCTGAGTTTCATGGCGGCGGCTGATGTTTGAATTGCCTGAGTTGGATTCGTGCCAGACCGCGCTGCCGATCGAAGTGGCTGAGTTCCATGAACCGAATGCTTTTCCATTAGAAACGAGCAACCCAAGAGGCTCGCCTGCGGGGGTGAAAAATCCGGCATTGATCGCCGCCAGCGCGTGCTGCGATGAACCGACTTGTGAAGCGTCGGTGAAGGTGGTTCCGGGTCCGCTTGTTTGGTCGATGACTCGTAATCGGTGGGTTCTTGAATCGAATGCGACGCCTTCGAGGTTGAACTCGGTCAGGCTTCGGGAAACTAGCTGTGGCGCTTCGGGCGGATTGTCGTTTGCCCATGATTTTGGCGTTTCGGTTGGAGTCGGGGCGATGACCGTTTGTGGACTTGCTTGCGGTTTCTTTGATTTGGCCTCGGGCCTTGCTTCGTAAGGCGTGCAGGAAGGGATCAGCAAAAGCATCAGCGCAAATCGCAGGGGCGTGGGCATGATCGGGTTTCCCATGAAGCGATTGCTTTGGCAAGTGGGCGGTGATCTTTCTTGGCAGGGTGGCGGGCGCTCGTTATCGATGGCGAATCATGAAATTTTTGCGCTTCTTGATGTGGTTGATTATTGCCCTTATGGGAGCCTTTGCGGTCGGATTGGCGGCTTTTCAGCGTGGCGAGCCCGTGAATGCGATATGGCTCGTGGTGGCCGGCGTTTGCACTTTTGCGGTGGCCTATCGTTTTTACAGTGCGTGGTTGATGGCGAAGGTTTTGACCGTCGATGAAGATCGAGCGACCGCCGCTCATGTGTGCGCTGATGGCAAGGACTTCGTGCCAACTCCAAAGTGGGTGGTGTTCGGTCATCATTTTGCGGCGATCGCTGGGCCCGGGCCTTTGGTGGGTCCGGTGCTTGCGGCGCAGTTCGGATACTTGCCGGGAACCTTGTGGATTTTGATTGGTGCGACACTCGGAGGCGGGGTCCATGACGCGGTCGTCCTGCTGGCCAGCATGCGGCGCAATGGCAAGTCGCTCGGGCAGATGCTCAAGGAAGAAGTGCATCCGTTCGTGGGCTTGATCGCGATGATTTCGCTGCTGGCGATCATGACCATCTTGCTTGCGGTGTTGGGCTTGGTGGTGGTCAAAGCCTTGGCGGAAAGTCCGTGGGGGCTTTTCACCATCGCGGCAACCATTCCTCTGGCCATGGTGATGGGATTGCTGATCAAAACTGGCATGATGCGTGTGACAGGCGCATCGGTGATTGGTGTGATTGGGTTGATGCTCGCGGTCGTGGCAGGGAAATATTTGCCTGATTCGTGGAATCAGGCGCTGCGCTGGGAGGCAACCGATCTCGCGTGGGCGGTGATGATTTACGGCTTTGCGGCCTCGGTTTTGCCGGTGTGGTTGCTTTTGGCACCGCGAGATTATTTGAGCACCTTCATGAAACTTGGCACGGTCGTGGTGCTGGGAATTTTCATCGTGCTGGCGATGCCCGAACTCAAGATGCCGGCGGTGACACCGTTCATCGATGGTAGTGGCTTTGTGGTGCCTGGGCCGGTGTTTCCTTTTGTTTGCATCACAATCGCTTGCGGTGCGATCAGCGGATTCCATGCATTGATCTCATCGGGCACGACTCCAAAATTGATCGAAAGCGAGCGTGATGTGCGGGTGGTGGGTTATGGTGCGATGGTGACGGAAATGCTGGTGGCCCTGATGGCCATCATCGCGGCCTGCGCGTTGCCGCCGGGTCAGTATTTTGCGATCAACTCTCCAGTGAACCCGCGTGACACGGTCGCGGTCGAGCGTCAGATCGAAAAAATCAACTCCTACGGTCCGGCTTATCGCGTGACTCATAAGGAGATGGAGGAGTTGGCGGAGAAAATTCAGGAGCCAACGCTGATTGGTAAAACCGGCGGCGCGCCGACCTTTGCGGTTGGCATGGCCTCCATGTTTTCGCGGGTGCTGCCAGGCAATACCGCGTTGGCCTTGTGGTATCACTTTGCGATCATGTTTGAGGCTTTGTTTATTCTCACCACGCTCGATGCGGGCACGCGGGTGGGGCGCTTCATTTTGCAGGACTTGCTTGGTCAGGTTTGCAAACCTTTGGGCGACACGGGCAGTTGGCTAGGAAACATTCTCGCGACCGGGATGCTCGTCGCGGGTTGGGGGTATTTTCTTCATCAGGGCGCGATTGATCCCGAGGGCATCGCCAAGAGTCTGTGGCCGATCTTTGGCATTTCGAACCAGTTGCTCGCAGTGATCGCGTTCTGTCTTGGCACGACCATTTTGATCAAGTCGGGACGCGCGCGCTATGCCTGGGTCACCGCCATTCCGCTGGCATTTCTGGCAGTGGTGACCTTCGTCGCCGGGTGGATGAAAATTTTTTCAGCGAAGGCCGCGGGGTTCTTGCCCGCAATTGCGAAAATCGAGGCCGAGATTGCCGCTGGCGGCTTGAGCGATCAGCGCATGGCCGCGTTGAAGTCGGCCCTCTTCAACGCCCGATTGGATGTCGTGGTGGTGACGGTTTTTCTGACACTTGTTGCGCTCATCACGATCTCCTGCCTGTGGCAGTGGTGGAGGTGGTTGAGCGGATCGGCCCAGCCCGTGTTGCGCGAGTCGACCTATGTTCCAAGGGTCGAGTCGGAGTCCTGAGTCGGACTGGTTGAATCGGATTTGGAATGGTGGTCGATTTTGGGATGACCTGCCGTTGCCACCTTGCGAAAGCGCGATGAACACCACGAAATTTCCGACTTGTCGAGGATGACCCTGAGACCTGTCAGGAAGAGGCCTTGGGTACCATTGCCGGTTTCGATGCAGTCATAGACATGATAGACCTTGCCCGCTTGCAGCGGACCATCGGGGAAATGAAACGAACATTTTTCTAACAGATGGTTTGGTAAAACCCTTGGTCCGTTCAACTTGGTATCGATGGCAACGACACGATCACCGGGTGAGAATTTTTGCATGGCAGTTTTGGGGATTGGATAAGACTCCAATACATAACCGCAAGGGTAGGACATTTGTTGGGACACCCAAGAAAAAATGGGTAAATATTTTTCTGCTTTTTGAATTGCTGTGAAGGAGTCGGGCGCATTATACAGGAGTCGGTTAATAATTTCCTTCTGGGCTGGTGAAGATCGGGGTGTTATCAAGTAGCTCATGAATGAATTGATCGAGCGGCTGAAAAATGGGTGCGAGTTGACAGCTTCCGAGGTGGGTCATGCGGCCAATTTTTTGTTGGACGGGACGGTTCCCGATGAAGAGAAGGCGCACTTTCTCGAATCGTTGTCCGCAAAGGGTGAAAGCGCTGCGGAGATTGCCGCTTTTGTGGAAGAATTTTTGCGTCATGCGGTGGACCCCGGCTTGGCCGCGCTTGATTTGCCGGGGCCGACCTTGGATGTGTGCGGGACGGGCGGAGACAAATTGGATTTGTTCAATGTTTCGACCACCGCGATGTTTGTGGCGGCCGCAGCGGGCGCGGTGGTGGTCAAGCACGGCAACCGTGGCATCACCTCCAAGAGTGGTGGTGCGGATGTGTTGGAAGCGTTGGGTGTGAGAATCGATTTGTCGCCAGATGAGTTTCGGCGATGTGTCGAATCGGCCGGCGTGGGATTCATGTTTGCGCCCAATTATCATCCGGCATTCAAGGCGGTGGTGGGCGTGCGCAAGATGCTCGCCGAGCGCGGGGTGCGGACCATTTTCAATTTGATCGGACCTTTGTTGAATCCTGCCAAGCCGCAGTGCCAACTGGTTGGTGTGTTTTCCCGCGACCTTTGCCCCGTCTTTGCAGAGATCCTTGAAAGACTCGGACGCGATAGCGCGTGGGTGGTCAATGGCTCCACGGCCGATGGTCGGGCGGTGGATGAGTTCAGCCTGATGGGATCCACGCGTCTTTGCGTGAGTGGCCGCAAGCAGGTGCGCTCAGACGCGGATTGGAATCCGCGCGATTTTGGCATGGATGTGGTGGATGTTGATTCGCTTAGGGGCGGATCGGCGGTGCAGAATGCAGCAATGCTTCGAGAGATACTGGCGGGCAAGGACTGCGGGCCGAGAACCGAGATGGTGGTGCTCAACGCTGCGGCGGGAATTGCCTGTGCTGGGATTGCCGACTCCATGACGGCTGGAATTGAGATCGCCCGAGAGATGATCCGAAGCGGGGCTGCGATGGAGCGGCTAGAGCGCATGATCAAGGCCTCGAGGTGAGGGTGAGTCGCTAGGCCACCCCTGGCAGATCCTTTAGTTTGCTTGACATTTCGTTTGGCGTTAGTGTTTTTGGTCAAGCGCATGGCAGGCAAACACATCAATGCTGGGACTTTGTCGCGTCTGGAGGCACGGACGCGATGCGCGAAGGCATTGGCGCGTTGTGCCTTTGTTTTGTTTTGCTTGAGTCTTGGATTTGTGGTGGTCGCGATGGCCGTGCCGCAAATGAGAATTTTGAAAAAGCTGGAGGCCAAGGTAGCCGATGCCAAGGAGCGTCATCTGGCAGCAAAGGCTGAGAGTGACTATTGCCGCATCGAGCTGCAGGCCTTGCGTGATGATCCTGCTTTTCTTGAGATTCACGCGCGCGATCGTTTGGACCTGTGCCGTGACGGTGAGAAGGTTTTGCGTTTCAAGCGCGATCGCTGATAGCCGATTGGCATTCGTGCTTGGCGCGCGCTCACAGTGAAATTATCACGGGTCATGCGTGATGACATCGAGCGAGTGTTGATTGATGAGGCGGTGATCGACAAGCGGCTCGATGCGATGGCGGCGGAGATTGAGCGCGATTTTCCTCAAGGGCCCTTGCTAGTGATCATTTTGCTCAAGGGGGCCCTCGTGTTTGCGGCCGATTTGTTGCGGCGTGTGCCGCGGGTTTTGGAAATCGAGTGTCTCAATGTGGCGAGCTACCACGGAGGCATGGAAAGTTCGGGGGTGGTGGATTTTTTGGATCGTCATTTTCCCGAGGTGCGGGGGCGTCAGGTTTTGCTGCTCGATGACATCCTTGATACGGGCCGAACGCTCCATGCGGTGTCGCGCCGCTTGATGAATGAGGGTGCGGCAGCTGTAAAAACTGCGGTATTACTGGCCAAGGATAAGAATCGCGTGGAGGAGGTGGAGGCCGATTATGTTGGTTTTGAAATCGGCGATGACTTCGTTGTTGGCTACGGGCTTGATTATCAAGGGAGGTATCGAAATTTGCCCTATGTGGGGGTTTTGAAAAACGAATCGATTTAGCGAATCAACCAATCAAGTCGCCGATCGAGCCAAAGTCGGGCGAGAAGAGCCGTTTGTAGGTGCGGGCTGCATAGCCATCCGTCATGCCGGCGAGATAATCGCAGATCAGTCGCGCGCGGGTGGTGGCGCATTCGGTGGCAGTGATTTCATCCGCGTTCTCGGCGGACATCAGTTGGAAGTTTTGTCCGTCGATGCTTTCGCGGTCGATATAGCGAGTGCCAAGGACCTCCCAGAGTTGGCGGAGCATGCGGCTGCCTTTGAGTTCGAGTTGTTTGAGCTGGGGTGAAAGGAAGACCACTTCGAATGCGAGTTTCTTGAAGATCTCCGATTCGGTTTTTGCGTGATCGTCGATGACGAGTTGGAAGCGGTGACGATTGGTCAGGTGACTGAGGAAATTGGTTTGGGATTCGAGTCGTGTGGCGCGGATGTATTGGCCGATGCGTTTGCCGACGAAGGGGTCGACGCGGCGTTGGCGGATGGCGCGGATGAGGTCGCCGAGTGGCGTGGCTTCACCGATCGGTTGATTGCGCCGCTCGGCCCAGGCTTCAATTTTTTCGATGGGGAGGAATCCGGCGCGGACGCTGTCGGAGAGGTCGTTGAGCGAGTAAGCCGTATCATCGGCCCAGTCCATGACCTGGCACTCGATGGATTTGAACGAATCGCGCGCCTTGCCGGGCGGGAGTTCCAATGGAAAGTCATGACCGGCGAGCACCCAATCGAGTTGCGATTGTTGGTCGTCGTAAATGAAATGGTTGTGCGGGTTGTGGCCGAGCGAGGTCTTGAGTTCGCTCCACAGCGACTTGTACTTGAGGATGCCGTCGACAAAGGCGCGGGTGGGATCCATGCCCGTTCGCTTGGCGGAGAAAATTCTTTCGGTGAGCAGGCGCAGAGTTTGGGCATTTCCTTCGAAGCCTCCGAGGTTGGCCATGAGGTGATTGAGCGAGCGTTCGCCAGCATGACCAAAGGGTGGGTGACCAAGGTCATGAGCAAGGCAGGTGGCTTCGATCAGGTCGGGGTCGATGAAAAAATCAGGCTCAAGCGGTCCATCACTTTGTGACTTGAGCCAAAGGCAGATCGACTTGCCGATTTGCGCGACCTCAAGCGAGTGGGTGAGGCGGGTGCGGTAAAAATCGTATTCGCCGCTCCAGAATACCTGCGTTTTGTTTTGCAGTCGCCGAAATGTGGGAGTGTGAAGAACTCGGTCGCGATCGATTTGAAATGGGGTGCGATAGTCGCCGGCATCTTGCTGACCCGACAGACGTTCGGTGTCGAAATTTCCGTAGAAGCGGTTTTGCATGCGGGCGATGGCGTGGGTTTTTACTGAGCTCAATCAGGGCGAAAGTCGTTCAATTTTCCAGCCATCGCTTGTGCGCGAATAGAGAAAGCGGTCGTGGAGTCGGGCGGGTCCGCCTTGCCAAAATTCGATGGTCGAGGGAATGACGCGATAACCGCCCCAGAAAGGTGGCAAAGGAATTTCAGTATCTTTGAAACGCTCGCGAATTTCGTTGAGCTTTGCGTTGAGCACCTCGCGAGAAGAAATCACTTCGCTTTGATTCGAAACCCACGCGCCGATTTGCGAGTCTTGTGGGCGAGAGTGGAAATAGGAGGTGGATTCCTCCACGGTGGTTTTTTCGGCTCGTCCTTGGATGATCACTTGCCGTTCGAGTGTGAGCCATGGAAAGAGCAAACAGACTTGCGGGTTGGCATCGATGTCTGCGGCCTTGCGGCTTTGGTAGTTGCTGAAAAATACAAAGCCATTGCTGTCATAACCTTTCAACAAAACCGTGCGTTGCAAGGGAGTGTTGGCAGCTCCAATGGTGGAGAGGGTCATGGCGTTCGGTTCGTGCACGCCGACATCTGTCGCGGTTTTGAACCAGTCTTCAAATTGTTGGATCGGGTCCGCCTTGAGGTCGGCGCGCCGCAAGCCGCGGTCGGAATATTCCTTTCGAAAATCGGCCAAGTTCACAACCCATCCAAAGCCCTATGGCGGAGACATGCAAGGCTATCGTTTCAGTGCGGTGTGAAGCATGCGAGAGTGTTGACTCGGGTGAGTTCTGCAAGCTCGTCGGCTTCGAGTCCGAGGGACTTCGCGAGGGCAAGGCCGATGGTGGGCAGGTTGGCGGGGTGGTTGATGCCATCCGCGATTGGATGGGTGATAAATTCGGTTGGAGGGAGCATGTCGGGCGTGTCGGTTTCGACGAGGATCCGATCGCGTGGCAGTTTGCGAAAGACATCGATCATGTGGGATTTCTCTGGTTTGAGGAAATAGCCCGAAAACGAAAAGTAGGCACCGAGAGGTATGAGGCGGCGGGCGGTTTCGATCGAGCCATTAAAGGAATGGAGGAGAAATTTTGTTGGAGGACTTTCTTTTTTAAATGCGTCGAACAAAGGTTCCCACGCGCGGAGGCAATGGATCGTTGCGCAGCGGTTCAGCTCGCGGGCGATGCGAAGTTGCTCGATGAAGATCGGCATTTGTATTTCAATCGAGGGTGTGTCGACCCATCGGTCTAGCCCACATTCGCCGATACTTGATTGCGGGTATTTGATCAGCATCGCGCTGAGTCTTTCTTGCCATCCTGGGCTTGCCGTGTGCACGTGCCATGGATGGATGCCAAAAGCAGGAATGATGAAATCCGGATGAGCGGCGACGAGTTCTTCGATTTTTGCCCAGTCGTTTTCGCAGGTGGCATTGACCACGCACTTTTGAATGCCCACTTCGCGGGAGATTCGGATGATCGTTTCGCGATCGATGAATCGAGCATCCTGTAGGTGGTTGTGCGCGTCGATCCAACCTGGCATGGGAAACATTTTGATTCAGCGAAGCCCGCGAGGCTTCACCTGATTCGGTGATTCAAATGTCACATCGGTGATCGATGTGCGGCGCCCGCTTTGAGGGTCGTGTGACGACACCTGCATTTTTCGTAGCGTCCAGACATTGTTGGCGACTTGCATGATGTCTTCGACTTGGAACTCCTTGAGCAATCCGCCTTTTTCGTCATGTCCGCGGATTTTCATGAACGCGCCAAATTTTTCGTGCACCCAGACATAGACCACCTCGTAGCGGCCGGGGGTGTTGCGTGGTTTATCGATGCGGATCTTGTGACAGGCCTGACCGCCGATGTTCTCGCTGCCCTCGAGTTTGGGGTTGGGCCAGTAGAGGAAGCGCAGCGACAGGTCCTCATAGGTCAAGTCGGTACCGGCGATCGGTGCGACGAGTTGCTGTGCGTTCAGGTCGCGAGATTTGCCGTCGATTATTTCAAAAAGGTTGTATGAAGAGTCGCCCATTCGCATGTGGAAGATCCGAGGGTTGTTTTGGTTTTCAAAAAACTGGAACTGGATTTCGCCGCCCATCAGGAAGAGGGTGACAGGAGTTTTCTGATTCCCTTTACGGATGTGCCCGCTGAGGCCTTTTTCAAGTTTTGTGAGTGATGCGGAGAGGCGCGCGCCTTCCAAGATGGCTGAGGAGTTGGGGGTCTGAGCCATGGTGTTGAGGCACAGGAAGGGCAGGGTGAGGGCGAGCAAGACTCGGTTGAGCATGGGAGAGAAGATGGACGATTTGAGCCAATCGGCAAGGATGGTCGTGCAGGTCTTCAAAAAATTAGCCGACCGCATTGCTGTTTTTTTAAACAAAATTCGATTGGAGCTTGATGGATTTGAGGACCGCCCCTTGGATGTTCCGGTCAACGATTTCCCCACCGCATGAGTCTCCGCAAGCAACTTTCCGACATCCTGCCGCCTCTGCTTCCGGGCAACCCGAGTGACGCGATCAAGGGCACGGAGTTGATCCGCCTTACGCGATTGCAGTTGAAGGGAAATTATTCCGACGCATCGCTGCGTTATCATTTTTCGATCATGTCCTGCGACCCTGGCTCGCCGATCGCCAAGGTTGAGAAAGGTCAGGGTTATTATCGCCGCAGTGCGCCACTGCCTGCTTTGTCGGGTGCTCAAGAGTTGCTGGCCATGACTCAGGGAAGACTCGAGGATCTGACCTCGGTCGACGTCGACAAGGTC
>JBMTCI010000019.1:0-9315 GCA_049430745.1 Luteolibacter sp.
CCCTCGCGATCACCGTCAGCAGTTCGAGCCCGGAGTTGATTCCCTTGGCCGGCATCGTCCTCGGCGGTGAAGGAGCCTACCGCACCCTGACCATCACGCCAGTGTCCGGGATGACCGGCACTACCGTCATCACCATTGTGGTTAGCGATGGTGACCTCGAAACCAGCTCGATATTTCTTCTGACCGTCGCCGGCAATTACATTTCGTGGGGCACCGACCAGGGAATGCCCGGAGCTTCAACCACCGACGACTCCGATGGCGATGGCTTCTCTAATATTGTAGAATACGCGCTCGGCACGAACCCAACGACCGCCAGCCCTTCATCTGTCGCCATCTCGAGCAACTCGGTTACCTATACCAAAGGGACCGCTGCCATTGCCAACGGAGATGTCTCTTGGGCCATCGAAAATTCCGAGACACTGGATCCCGGCTCATGGACCTCGCGCGTAATCCAAGAGGCTGGGGATCCCTCACCTACGATCAGCTATGAATTTATGAATGGGCAAACACCACGACAGTTCTTTCGGCTCCGCGTCATAGCTGCACCTTAAGGCCGTCGATCAGCCCCGACGCTCCATTGCCATTTTATTACAGGTTGGAGATTATATAAAGTCTCGCTCCAAGGTTTTGTTTCCGCATTTGACCTAATCCCCGAACCAACCAGCGCCCCCCTGGGCGCCTGGGAACCACGATGCTGCTGCGCCGCAGCAGAAATTGATAAACAGTAAGTTGAAGTTATACCTTACGATTTTTAACTCGTTGCTATCGCCCACCACTCGGCTTGATCTGGCAGGATGAAGCTTGCCCTGCGTCCATCGCTCACCTAGAGGATGATGCTTGCTCACGCATGAACCGAATCATCGTGAATGAAGGAGGAAGGAAAAGCTGATGCAACTTCACACCATTGACCTGGTCATCATCATTGTCTCGATCGCTGTGTGTTTTTTGCCAGCGATCTACTTCGCCAGACGCGCCAGCAAGAACCTCACCGAGTTTTTTGCGTCTGGTCAGTCCGCGCCTTGGTGGCTGATCGGCGTCTCGATGGTCGCGACGACCTTCAGCACCGACACGCCAAACCTTGTCACCGACATCGTTCGCAACGATGGCATCGCAGGCAACTGGTGCTGGTGGGCATTTTTGCTGACAGGCATGATGACGGTCTTCCTCTACGCCCGCATGTGGCGTCGCTCGGGTGTGATCACGGATCTCGAGTACTACGAAATCCGCTACGGCGGAAAGGCTTCGAGTGCCGTGCGCGGCTTTCGTGCCATTTATCTCGGCCTGCTCTTCAACTGTTTCATGATGGCATCGGTCAACCTCGCCGCCGTGAAGATCGCCGCCGTGGCATTCGGTTGGCCAGCGGAGAAAACCCTCATCATCTGCGGCCTGATCAATGTGATATTTGCCGCAACTTCAGGACTCTGGGGTGTGTTGGTCATCGATCTGATCCAATTCGGTATCGCAATGATCGGCGCCTTTGCGCTGGCGTTTTTTGCCCTCGGTCAGCCCGAGGTCGGCGGGCTATCGGGGTTGTCGGACAAGGTTTCGAGCCTGACATCTTCCAAGGGCACGAGCGGTCTCTTGAATTTCGTTCCCGACTTCAGCCTGCAAGAGGCGTGGCTGGGGATTTTTCTCATCCCATTGCTGATCCAATGGTGGTCGGTCTGGTATCCCGGCTCCGAGCCGGGCGGCGGCAGTTACATCGCCCAGCGCATGCTTGCAGCGAAGTCGGAACGCGACGCCCTCCTCGGCACCCTCTTCTTCAATGCCGCGCACTACGCCCTACGCCCATGGCCATGGATCATCGTCGCCCTCGCCACCTTTCTCATCTACCCCATCGATCCTCCCGAAAAAATGCAGGCCGCAAAGATCGCCATCGAGCAGGCAGGCGGAGCCGATAAAGTCGACGAAGCGACCCGCATCGCTGCCAAGGGGCTCACTTCGCTGCGTCAGGCCTACCCCGACATGGCGGAAAACAAAATCGGCCACGATCTTGCCTATCCCGCGATGCTCAAGTTTTTGCCGAAGGGCTTTCTTGGCATCATGCTCGCCGGCCTTCTCGCCGCCTATGTTTCGACCATCATCACCCACCTGAACTGGGGCACCTCGTACCTGGTGCATGATTTCTACCGACGCTTCATCAAGAAAGACGCCGACCAGAAGCATTACATTGCCGCGGGTCGCGTCGTCACGGGCATGCTCATGATTGCCGCGGGATTGCTGACGCTGAACCTGGAGTCGGCCAAACAAAACTTCGACATCATTCTCTCCATCGGTGCAGGCACGGGACTGCTCTATCTGCTGCGCTGGTTCTGGTGGCGCATCACGGCATGGAGCGAAATTGCGGCCATGATCAGCTCCTTCGTTGTTGCCATTTTTCTCCTGCCGATGATCGATCTACCGAGTCACATCGAGTTGATCCTCTCGGTCGCGATCACGACTTTTATCTGGTTGATGGTCACATGGCTCACCCCACCTGCCGATGAAAGCCGCCTGATCAATTTCTATAAACTGGTTCGCCCCGGCGGCCCGGGATGGTCACGCATTCGCGCCAAGACTGGCATCGCGCCCGCTGGCGACAGCATTGCACAGGAAATCCTTGGATGGGCTTTGGGCTGCATCGTCGTCTGGACCGCTCTCTTCAGCACGGGCAGTTTCCTTTTTGGCCGAAACTCTCAAGGCTTCGTGCTGCTTGCCGTCTTCCTTGTCTCAAGCGCATGGCTCGTGAAACTGGTCAAGGGTCTCTGGGTCGGCACTGAGAAAACAAACGAAGCCACCCGCCACTCCACCGGTCACTGAGCATCATTCCTCATCGTGGTTCAGAAGCCGCTTCTGAATTTTCTTTGGACGGCTTCGCATCCGACGCAGGCCTTGCACGCATCACGCGCTTCAATTCCTCGGAAAGCTTTTTGGCCATCTCGGGATTTGATGCGATCAGGTTGTTTTTTTCAGCCAAATCATTCTCCAGATTGTATAGCTCCCCCTTTGGCGATTCGCCATCCCGCGCATTCTTAACGGGCTGAATGTACTTCCATTTGCCATCGCGTAGACCCAACACACGGAAGCCATCGTGCACCACCAACTTCGTGCGACCCGTCTGACTCTCTCCCAACAGCGCTGGAAGAACATTCTCGCTGTCACGCGCGTCGCCCGTAGGAATTTTTTGTCCGGTGAGCGCGGCAAATGAAGCGGTGAAATCCACCTGAGAAACCAATGCGTCCGAGACGCCCGGCTTGATGCGGCCAGGCCAAGTGACGATGAAGGGCACACGCGTACCGCCTTCGTATGCCGACATTTTATGTCCACGAAACGGACCAGCGGGCTCATGTCCGTTCAAGTCGCGAGTCGCGCCATCTTCATAACCAACGCCCACAACCGGGCCGTTGTCGCTCGTGACAATGACCATCGTGTTCGAGGTGAGATTCAACTTGTCGAGCAACTCGACGATCTGACCCACGCACCAATCAAACTCCACAATCACATCGCCGCGTGTGCCACAGCCGCTTTTGCCCACAAAGCGCGGATGCGGCACGCGGGGTGCATGCGGGTCGTGCGCCGAGAATTTGAGAAAGAAGGGCCTATCAGCATTTTGCTTGATGAACTCCAAAGCCTTGGCGGTGAGCACATCGGCCTTTTCGGCATCCTTCCAACGCGCCGCCTGACCACCGGTCATGTAACCGATGCGACTGAAACCATCGATGATCGTTCCCTCGTGACCCGCGCGCAGAGCTTGCTTGAGCAGATCGGGATTTTCTTTGCCGGTTGGCTCATCACCGATTTTCTCCCGATAGCTGACCTTGATGGGATCCTTGGGATCAAGCCCGACGACGCGATGGTTTTCGACATACACGCAGGGCACACGATCGCCCGTGGAAGGTTGCATGAAGCAATAGTCAAAACCGACTTCCAAAGGCCCGGGTTTGATCTCGCCATTCCAATCAGGCCCGCCACGACCACCGAGACCCAGATGCCATTTGCCGATCAATCCCGTGCGATAACCCGCTTTCTGCAAGATGGATGGCAAAGTAGAGCGGTTCGTCGGAATGATGAGTGCGGCATCACCAGGCAATATCTGCGTGCCCTTCTTGCGCCAGGCATATTCACCCGTGAGCAAGGCAAAGCGCGAGGGCGTGCAGGTGGCAGAGGCCGAGTGACCATCGGTGAAGCGCAAACCCTGCTTCGCCAAGCGATCCATGTACGGCGTGGGAATCTTCGTCGCGCCATAGCATCCAAGATCGCCATACCCAAGGTCATCGGCATACAGCAGCACGATGTTCGGCGTTTTCGAAGTCGCGCCAAACAAGGAAAATGTCAGAGACAACAAAGCGATGATGATGTGACAGGGAAATTTCATTTCAGTCATGAGTAGTTTGAATCAAGGAGCTGCGCCGATCAGCGAAATCAATCATGAGGTGGGTTTGTCGAGCGTGTCTTTGAAAGGAAACTCTTTCGACGATGTGTGCTGCTTGTCCATGATCGCCTGAAGCCTCGCCACGATGTCCGGGTGCTGCGCCGCGACATTGTGTTTCTCAGCCGGATCGCTCGCCAAATTGTATAATTCAGTGACAGGCGCCGCAGGACCTCTCTTGGTTGCCACAAGATTCAGGCGCAGCAGTTTCCAATCGCCTTCCCTCACGAATTGCTGACCCCCATAGCCGTAAAACTCACGATACAAGAAAGGCCTCGCGGCTTGATTTTTCCCCAACAGCGTCGGCGCGATGCTCACACCATCCAAGCCCTTGGGGCTTTTGTCCGTCGCATTGGCCAGTTCCAACAAGGTTGGGAACCAATCTTCGAACCCGCTGACGATGTCCGATGTCTTTCCAGCCGGAACACGCCCCTTCCATCGCACGATCAAGGGCTCTCGGATGCCGCCTTCGTAAACCCCACCCTTGTAGCCGCGCAAATCTCCGTTGGATTTGAAATAAAGCGGATCGACGCCAGAGAGCGGATACACCGCGCCATTATCCGAGGTGAAAATGAAAATGGTGTCTTCCTCCAGGCCGAGGTCTGCGACGAGCTGAACCATCTTGCCAATGTCCCGATCCATTCGCGTGATCATCGCCGCGTAGGCCGCACGCGGATGCTGATGCGGCAAATAGCCGTCACCGCCCGTGTAAGGCTTGTCATCCATCTTGCCGATGTATTCCGCGAGCGAATCATCCGGCACCTGCAAGGCGAGATGCGGCACGGTGGTGGGATAATAAAGAAAGAATGGACGATCCTTGTTTTCGCGAATGAATTTCAATGCTCGATCAGCGCAGAGATCAGGCGCGTATTGCCCACCCTTGAACTGCGCGTAGCTCGCCGCATCGTTTGGATCCGCACCCGGCGCGATGGAAAGACCCATCTGGGGAGAAACATGCTTGTTCTCGGCGAGTTCGATCTTTTTCCCATCGTCCACCAGGTAATGCGGGTAGAAGTTGTGGGCGTGGCGCTGGCAAGTATAGCCAAAGAAATGATCGAATCCATGCTTGAGCGGATCGCCAGCATTTCCCGTGTTGCCCAAGCCCCATTTGCCAATGGCCGCAGTGACATAGCCGGCGGACTTGAGTGCCGATGCAAGGCTGGGCTCCGAGGCTGGCAGCGGCATTTGACCCTCAAAGGAGTACCAGCTGCCGACTTCCGAATTGTCGCGAATGAACGCACGGCCCGGATGCTTGCCAGTCATCAACACGCAGCGTGACGGCCCGCAGACAGGACTGCCCGCATAGTGCTGCGTGAATCTCATGCCTTCACTGGCAAGTCGGTCGAGCACGGGCGTCTTGATGATCTTCTGCCCATAGCATCCGAGATCACCGTAACCGAGATCATCGGCGAGGATGAACACGATGTTGGGCTTGCGCTCTTGCGCATCGGCCTTGAAAGCGGACACGAAGCCACCCAAGACGGCGAGCGCCGTGATCAAAGTAAGAGAGATGCTTTTTTTCATGAAATGGAAAATGGTGGCGTGAACCGAGTCAGCTCACGATGCTTAGTGGCTGCGTGGTTTTCCAGTCTCCACGAGTGAAGTCAGGGAACATCTGCGGCATACCGCCCTCACGCTCCGAGTCCGAACTCAAGGGCTGCACCGCACTCCAGAACGCACCTTCATAGACATTCTGATCCAACGGCTCACCGTTGCGAAGGCATTCGACCATTCGCACCAGCATGATGAAATCCATGCCGCCGTGACCTCCCATTTTTCGAGCCAAGTCTCCCACCCGTTTGTAGAGCGGATGATCAAACTCCTCGTAGAGTTCGTTAAACTTCTCACCTTGGATCCATTGATGATAACTGCCCCGTCCTTCGATGGCCGCTCTTTGCGGATAACCGGCCAGCGTGCCTTGAGTTCCTTGGATCAAATCATGACGCGTGTAAGGCCGAGGACTGGTTTCGTCCCACTGCACCATGATCGTCCGCCCCAGCTTGGTCTTGATGAGCTGCGTGCTGATGTCACCGCCCTCGAACTTCATTTGATTCCACTGATGATCGGGCGGGAAATTCTTTTGAGCATACAAGGCACGACCCTTTCCAGGGCTCGCAAAAGAAACCAAGCGATCGAACATGTCATCGCTGCGCGCGATGTTCATGTATTGCGCCACCGGGCTAAGTCCGTGGGTGGGATACAAGTTACCGCCATTGGCCTTGGCATAATAATTGGTGCGCCAACTTCCCGTTCCTCGCGGCAATTGTTTCATCTGTCCACGCAACTCATGAATGTAGGCCGCCTCGCCGTGCAGCAATTCCCCAATCACTCCCTGTCGGCACATGTTGAGAAACATCAACTCCTCACGGCCATAGTTGCAGTTCTCCATCATCATGCAGTGTTTGCCGGTGCGTTCAGACACATCGACAATGTCCCACAGCTCCTTGAGCGTTAGAGCCAGAGGCACCTCGACGAAGGCATGCTTGCCGGCATTCATCGCCGCGATGGCCATCGGCGCATGATCCCCCCAAGGCGTGGCAATGACCACCGCATCGATGTCCGGCCGCGCGAGCATCTCATGGTATTTTGTGGGCGAACCAAAATAAAGCGACGGCGCGGCTTTGCCCAACCTGACGACATGTTTAGAGCTGCGTTTGGCCAGATCTTCATAAACATCGCATGTGGCCACCACCTCACTTCCCTCGATTTGGGCAAGTTGCACGACATGACTCAATCCGCGCGCACCGAGGCCGATGACCCCCCAGCGAACCTTTTCCAATTTTGGCGCGGCAAAATCTCCCATGTATCGCGAGCTGGCGGGCCGACTCGTCGTGTTGGTTGGCACGGCGCGCTTGCAGCCAAAGGAATTGACCGCTGCCACCCCCGCTCCGATCACTCCCAGTGCCTGAATGAACTCACGGCGATTGGAGGGATGATGTTTCTCTGAGTTGCTCATCGTCTTGTGATTTGAGTATTTTTATAAAGCTGCAAAACAAGGGCCAACATGATTGCCATATAGCGCCCCTGATACTCATTGAGCGTTTCATGATTTCACCCCCACCCGCGAGCAATTTGTTTTTTCTAAGAACTCGCCAGCTGAATGGTGGTTATTTCGGACTTTTTTGCCAGCAACCCGCCTTTGCGGTTGCATTCGCTCCTGCACTTTGGTGAAGTCATCGTAATGGCCACTCCAACCAATGTTCTTTCCAGCGGAATCGAAATCACCGGCTCCGTTCGCTTTGCCAACGACATGATCATCGACGGCAAGATCCAAGGCGAAATCACCTCCGAAAAAGGCCGTGTCACGATCGGCGAAAACGCCATCATCAAGGGCGACATCTCCGCCGGCGAGGTGAAGGTCTACGGCAAGATCGAAGGCAAAATCAACTCTCAGCGTTGCGAGCTCAAGGACAAGTCCAAGATCAACGGCGACATCAAGTCGAAGGTCTTCACGATGGAAGAAGGCGCACAGCTTTCCGGCCGCACTGAGATCGGCGGTTGATCAATCCCTACGGCGATCCATTTTTACCGCCCTTCCCAACGCTCTTGCTCGTGTTCGCAGGAACGTGGCTCAAGGTGCGAAATCACCCTGCCGTCAGGACTCAACAGGTCGGCGACCATTGCTTCCAAACGTGTGGCCTGATCATGCGCTTCGCCGACACTGAGGTGATCGTCAAACACGAGGTGGAACTCGACCCAATGCGTGCGGCCTGAATGACGGTGGCGGAAGTTGTGATACGACAAACCCATCGAGGCGACTTCACGATCGAGCAACTCACGCACACGGTTTTCAATGATGGGGTCTGCCTCATCGAGCAATCCACCCAAGCTCTCGCGAATGAGGCGCATTCCGACTCGCAGAATGTTGCAGGCCACCAATATCGCGACCACTGGGTCCCACCACACCCAGTCAGTGACATGATAAAGCCCTAGGCCAATCAGCACGGCGAAGCTCGACCAGACGTCAGTGAGCACATGCATTCCGTTAGCTCGTACGAGCGGTGATCCACTTTTTTTGCCCACCGCCACGAGGGACAGACCGAGGATCAGATTGACCCCCGCCGCAATCGATGTCGCCGCCACGCCAAATCCAAGGTTGCGGATCTCGACACCGAACAAGAATTGCCGAACCGCTTCGTAAAAAATTAGCATCGCCGCAGCGGAAATCATCGCGCCCTCAAATCCGGCGGAAAGAAATGACACCTTGTCGTGACCGAAGTGATGGGTCTCGTCGGCGGGCTTGATCGACAAACGCAAGGCCCAGCACGCAAAGGCCACAGCCAAAAAATGCACCACCGATTCGGATGCGTCCGAATAGATAGCCGATGAACCGGTCATCACCGCGCCCGTGACTTTCACCCCCAGCAGCATCAGCGATGCCACAAGCGAGAAATTCATCACGCGCTTTTGCTCATCAACTCCCGACATGTTTGGCGATGCTTAAAAAATTAGATTCAGCGAACAAGCCAGAAGGACGCGGCTTAATGCGATCAGATGTTCTCAGCTTGATCCTTTGCATCGGCCTTCATGGGCGCTTGAGGCGAGGCCAGGCCGGGAATGACACGACGTATCAATTTTTTCAGCCCGCTATCCGCATCGGCCATTTCTGACTCACCTTGTCGCAGGGCATTTTCCCACGCCGCCGCAAATCCGGGTGCCTGCTCGCGCATGGCGCGAATGGCAATTTCATGAACCTGCAAAAGTCTCATCTCCGCACGACCAGGCTTTTGCATCAGCGCCGCATTGTTCACGCGAAGGTTTTCATTCTGCATGCGAAGGAGATCGAGTTCCGATTGCAACGTCTCGTTGCCACTCGCGTTGATCTTAAGTTGGTTGTTGAGGTGCTTCTGCATGTCCTTGAGCTCGCCCTCGAGGCGCTTGATCTCGCGCGCCAGATTCCGACGCGC
>JBMTCI010000020.1:0-9261 GCA_049430745.1 Luteolibacter sp.
GCGCAGAACGCTCCTACCAACACACCCGAGGCGACCTCGATGCAGCACGCGCCGCGGCCGTCGAATCGCATCGTTCGCTGGCCCAACGCTCGGCCCGCTACGAAGCCGTCAAACAGCTCGTGGAAAGTGGCGAAGGATTTGAAAAAGGGACCCGCAATGTCCTCGACGGACTCGACGAGCCCGAACAATTCAAACCCGCCATCCGCGGCGTGCTCGCCTCATTCATCGAGGCCGACAATGACTGCGCCCGCGCGATCGAGTCCGCCCTTGGCAATCACCTCCAGGCAGTGCTCGTTCAGGACCAAGCCGTCGCCGAGGCTCTCATCGAGAGACTCACCGCCAAACAACTCGGCATCGCCGCCATCATTCCCGAAACCTTTGTCACCCACGCCGCTGGCACGCAAATGGAAGCCCTTCCTGAGGGCGCGACCGCATGGGCACTTGATCGGGTCAAATCGGACAAACGCGTTTCCGGCATCATCGAAAGGCTGCTTGAACGCGTGCTGATCGTCCCCAACCTGGCCACCGCCCTACGTTTGCGCCCGAATCATCCGGGCATCACTTTCGTCACACTTGCTGGCGTGATCCTTGGCGGCGAAGGCACGCTTCGCGGTGGCTCAACCGCCGAAGGATCGACCTCGGTGCTGGAACTTCGCAACGAAGTTCGCTCGCTTGAAAACGAAGTGAGCGCGCTCACCCAAGCCGAGGAGTCCGCACGCCACCGCGTCATCGATACCGAATCCAACCTCGAAAAACTTCGCGAGGAAGTCGAAGTCGCCCGTGAACGCGTGCAACGGCAGAAAGTCGAACTTTCGACCCTACAGGGCCAGCTCAGTCTGGCAACCCGCGAGGTCGAAAACCTTGATACCAAACTTGAAAATGTTCGCTGGGAACGAGGCGAACTCAACAACCGCGAGCGCGCCGCCGCTGAAAGCCGCGTGCAACTCGAAGCGGAACTCCATCAATCGCGCGAACGACTTGAGGGCTTCGAAACCGATGCGCGCCGACTCCAATCGGAATCGGATTTAGTCGTTCAACGCGAAAGCGACCTCAACAACGACCTCAACAATCTCCGTACCGAGCTCGCCGTCGAACGCCGCGCGAAACAAGCCGCCGAGGAACAACAGCGCCCGATGGAAAACCGCCTCTCGGAGCTCCGCGAAGCATCCATCCGCCGCGAAGCGGAAATTGAATCGTTCACCCAGCGCATCGACGATGCGAGTGCCGAAAACAGCCGACTTGCAGAAGAATGCGAAACCCATCGCCTCGAGGCTGGCGACCTTGAAAGGGAAATCGAATCCCGCTCAAGCGGACGCGCCGCACTCCTCGAAACAATCGAGACGGCCGAAACCGAACTCGCAGCCCTTCGTCGCGACCTTTCACGCATCAACGAGCAAAAAGGCCGTGAAGAAATCGCCGCCACCAAGCTCGACTTGCGCCTTGAAAATTTGACCAACTCGATCGCCGAGCGCTATCAAATCGACCTCAGCACCTTCGAACCCGACGCCCACGCGCTGCTTGCCAGCGTTGCTTCACAGAAGGCATTGCAAGCACGCGGCGGCAAGCAAACGGTCGTCACCGCCGAAGAGGATGAATCCTTCACATCGGAATCATCCGACAGCGAAGAGGACGAGATGCCGACTATTGTGGTCGATGCCACTGGCTCTGATGATACCGAGATCCCTGGCGAAATGACGGGTGAGCCCGACTGGGAATTCATCGAGTCGATTGTCACCGACATCAAACGCCGCCTCGATGCCATGGGCCCGGTGAACCTCGACGCGATCGAGGAATTCGAAGAACTCGAGGAACGCTACAATTTCCTTCGCAAGCAGCACGACGATCTCGTCTCCTCGAAAACCGAACTCCTCGAGGTCATCGAACGCATCAATACCGAGACACAGCGTCTATTTGCCGAAACCTTTGCCCAGGTGCGCGTGAACTTCCAAGCGATGTTCAAGGAGCTCTTTGGCGAGAAAGGTCAAGCCGACCTCACGCTGATCGACGAGTCCGACCCGCTCGAGTCGGGCATCGAGGTCATCGCAAAACCGCCTGGCAAGAAGCTTCAATCGATCACCCTTCTCTCGGGTGGCGAGCGCTCGATGACCGCTGTCGCGCTGCTGTTCTCGATCTACATGATCAAGCCCAGCCCGTTCTGCGTACTCGACGAGCTCGACGCCCCGCTCGACGAGTCGAACATCAACCGCTTTGTGAAGGTCCTCGACCGTTTCATCGATCGCTCGCAGTTCATCATCGTCACCCACTCAAAACGCACGATGGCACGCGCCGATGTGATGTACGGCGTGACAATGGAGGAATTCGGAGTTTCCAAACCGGTCGGCATGCGCCTCACCAGCGAAGACAGCCAAAAATCATCCAGCGAAGCAAAAACTGCCGCTCAAAAAGCCGCTCTCAGACTCGATGCCTGAACCAGCGGAATAAAAATTCTCCAGACAGGAGAGGGGTAAGGGGGTGAAACCACGGATTGAGGGATCCAGGTTTCACCCCCGATTACTTTACGGCGTGATGACGCAGAAAGTACGCGAAAGCTCAGACAAATTTTCTGTCAGCGGCGAAATACCAAATCAAACCAGCTGCTCACGCGCGACGGCCGCGGCAAAATCGCGATTGAGACGGGCAATGTGCTCGACGCTGATCTCTTTCGGGCAGGCGGCTTCGCACTCGTACTGGTTGGTGCAATTGCCAAAGCCTTCGGAGTCCATTTGACGCACCATCGCCAGCACACGCTTGTCGCGCTCGGGCTGACCTTGCGGCAAATGGCCCAAGTGCGAAACCTTGGCTCCCACAAACAACATGGCTGATGCGTTTTTGCACGATGCCACGCACGCACCACAACCGATGCAGGCGGCGGCATCGAAAGCGGCATCCGCATCGGGCTTGGGAATCAATGTCGCATTCGCATCGACTGCGGAACCCGTGCGGACATCGACATAACCGCCTGCGGCGATGATGCGATCAAATGCGCTGCGATCGACCATCAGATCGCGAACTACGGGGAAAGGATTGGCGCGAAATGGTTCGATCCAAATCGTGTCGCCATCAGAAAATTTTCGCATGTGAAGCTGGCAAGTCGTCACCCCACGCTCTTTGCCATGCGGAATCCCATTGATCGTAAGCGAGCACGATCCGCAAATCCCCTCGCGACAATCATGGTCGAAATGAATCGGCTCCTGATTCTTTTTGATCAACCCTTCATTCACGATGTCGAGCATCTCGAGAAAGGAAGCCTCGGCGGGAATGTTGGGCGCGTCGTAAGTCTCGATCCTGCCTTGGGCGTCCGGACCGGACTGCCGCCAAACTTTGAGTGTCAGGTTCATGGGGAAAATTTCGGGTGTGTCATCAGTTTGCCGCAGGACCATGCCCGCAAGAACACGCCGAAAATCTAACGCTCCCTTGCCCATGGGCTAGGACAAAATTTCCAATTTCTGCGTTAATTTTCATTGGTGATTGCCGCAATCGGCATCCTTGGGGTTGACCGTGATTGAATGACCCCAAACACGAATTTTAGTCTTATTCACGTGAAAAAATCACCCCTTCGCTAGCACTGGCATCGCTTGCCACTTGACGCGGGCCCGATGGAATTGTTGCTTCCGCCATGTTCCGCGAGGTCCTGAAATCCAAATTGCATCGAGCCATGATCACTGGCTCCGATGTTGAATATGAAGGCAGCATCGAGATCCCGACGGATCTTATGGAAGCGGCCGACATTTGGGCTGGCGAAAAGGTGCTGGTGGCCTCGATCACCACGGGCGCGCGCCTCGAGACCTATGTGCTCGCTGGCAAGCCCGGCACTGGTCATATCATGATCAATGGCGGTGCTGCCCACCTGATCAAGGAAGGCGAGCGCGTGGCCATCATGGCGTTTGCCATTTCGGAAAAGCCCGTCACGCCCGTCAATCTGCTATTGGACGAAAAAAACAACATCGTCCGAGCAAGCCAATGAGCTTGTGCATGGTAACTAAGAGCGAGACAGCTCTCGGTTTCCGAAAAGCCCATCACTCCACCGTCACGCTTTTCGCGAGATTGCGCGGTTGATCAATCTCGCAGCCGCGAATTCGGGCAACATGATAGGAGAAAAGCTGCAACGCGACGACGGCAGGAATCGTGGCGACCAATGGATGGCATGCCGGAACCTCGATGTAGTCATCCATGCACTCAGCGGCCTCATGATCCCCTTTGGTGACGACACCTAGAATCCTCGCACCACGAGCGCGACATTCCTCGATGTTGCCCAGCACCTTGTCCTTGCCGGGAATATCGCAAGCCAAGGCAACCACCGGCGTACCATCGACAAGCAATGCGATCGGGCCATGTTTCAATTCCGCCGCATGATAACCCTCTGCATGGATATAGGAAATTTCCTTGAGTTTCAAAGCACCCTCCAAGGCAACGGGGTACATCGGACCACGCCCGATGAAGAACGCATGCTCATTGTCCGCGTAAGAAGCCGCAATCTTGGCAATTCGCTCATCCTGTTCGAGCACCTTGGATACTAGGGCGGGAATCGATTCGATGTCGCGAGCCAGTTTGATGCCCTCGTCGCGTGAGAATCGGCGTCCACGACCGATCTTGAGTGCCATCATCAGCAAGACCGCCACCTGACAGGTGAAAGCCTTGGTCGAGGCGACCGAAATCTCAGGACCCGCGTGCAGGTAAACTCCCCTGCCCGTTTCGCGCGCGATGGTCGATCCCACAACATTGCACAGACTCATCACAAAGGCGCC
The DNA here is from genome assembly GCA_049430745.1 of Luteolibacter sp. Classification (GTDB taxonomy): domain Bacteria; phylum Verrucomicrobiota; class Verrucomicrobiia; order Verrucomicrobiales; family Akkermansiaceae; genus Luteolibacter. The sequence goes on from JBMTCI010000020.1 coordinate 4,746, forward strand.
CTTCTGCTTGGCCTCGCGCACGGCAGCCAGCGTGTCCGCCGTTTCGCCCGATTGCGAAATCGCCACGACGAGATCACGACTGCCAACGATTGGGTTGCGGTAGCGAAACTCAGCTGCTTGCTGGACCTCCGCGTTGATGTCAGCCAGATCCTCGAAAGCGTATTCTCCCACCAAACCCGCATGCAGCGATGTGCCGCAACCAACGATCACCACGCGATCGAGATCGGCCAAATCACGCGCCGATGTCCCCATGCCCGCGAGCACCGAGGATCCAAGGTTAAGGTCAAGTCGACCGCGTATGGCATTGCCCAAGGAGTCGGGTTGCTCGTGGATCTCCTTCAGCATGAAATGCTCATATCCACCCTTTTCGGCTGCGGATGCATCCATGCCAAGCTCGGCGATCTGACGCGTGACAGGCACATTGTTGAGATCGCGAATGTCGACGGAGTCCGCCGTGACAATCGCGATGTCATTGTCATCGAGATAAATCACCTGCTGCGTGTGGGCCACGATCGCCGATGCATCGGATGCAATGATGGTCTCGCCATCACCCACGCCGATCACGATGGGGCTGCCTCGACGCGCGGTGATGATACGATCCGGCTCACGAGCGGAAAGTACGGCGATGCCAAAGGTTCCCTCCACCTGATGCAGCGCATCGCACACAGCCTGAAAAAGATCACCCTTGTCACAATCACCAATCAAATGCGAGAGCACTTCGGTATCGGTTTCCGAAAGGAAATGATGACCCTTACCCTCAAGCCTCGCACGCAGTGAACGGTAGTTTTCAATGATGCCATTGTGCACGAGCGCGATGTCGCCGCTCTGGTCCAAATGCGGGTGGGCATTGACTTCCGTCGGCGGACCGTGGGTGGCCCAGCGGGTGTGCGCGATGCCCGAGTTGGCGCGAGAAAATCTCTCCGCTGGCCAATCCGCACGAGCGCGATCTTTCAAGGCGGCAACTTTTCCGGGAGCCTTTGCCACAGCGATGCGGTCACCATCCATGACCGCCAATCCGGCCGAATCATAGCCACGGTATTCAAGCCGACGCAGGCCATTGATAAGCACCTTGGGCGCTTCCGCTTTTCCAATGTATCCGACGATTCCGCACATGATGTTTGATAGGTGGTGTTGAGATTTGAATTTCAAGAAACCGGATGAACATCGCGCGTCACAATGTCTCCGGGCAAAGTGGTCGTACTAGGCCACATCTTGCGGCCAGGATAAATCGAGGTGTTGATGCCAGTATGGACACCGTCACCAATGATCGCTCCAAATTTTCTGCGTCCCGTGTCGATCAATTTACCATCAACCATCGAGCGATGATTCGATCCGTCGTGGCGCAAATTCGAAGTGCTGGTACCGGCACCAAGATTGACGCCCTGACCAAGCACCGAATCGCCGACATAGGACAAATGGCCGATGTTGCTGCGATCGAGCACGATGCTGTTTTTGACTTCGACCGACTGACCAATGTGACACGAATCGCCAATGCTGGTGTTGCCGCGAATGTAGCAATTTGGGCCAATCTTGCAGTTGCGACCGATTACCACATTTCCCTCGATGAATACTCCGGGTAAAATTCGCGTACCTTCGCCGACATGGATCAAGCCCTCGATCACCGCCATCGGATGAACTTCCCCATGAATCGCATTCTCCTGCAACGAGCCAACCCAAGCTTCGTTGGCGCGCAACAAATCCCATGGATAGCGGATGAGAAACGATTCATCCGCCTTCAATGCATCACCCACCCCATCAAGACGCCAAGCGATCTTTTCTCCCGATCCACCAACAAGACTTCCGCATTGACCTGCTTCCAGCAACGCCACTTCACCGCGCGCAAGCCACGCGTGTGGATGAGCAGCCACTGCTGCTGATCCAATCACACGCTGCTGGTGCGCGGACAAGGCGATATTGCCAATGGGAAAATCACCAATGGCGCGACCAAGGGTCAGCGGATGACAGTCGCTTGCTTCGAAATCCATGTGAAAAAATACTAACCGATTTCCTCGCGAATGACCGACGAGAATTTTTCGACCCAGGCCCGGCACTCGCCCGCATCTTTGTGCTCCACGAGGACGCGGATCTTGTTTTCGGTACCCGAATAGCGAATCAAATGACGCCCTTCGTCGCCAAACTCACCAGTCGCGCGATCCATGAGCTCATTGAGTTTTCCAAGTGTCGCGATCGGCGGCTTTGATGCCACCGGCATATTGACCAACTGCGAAGGATACTCGTCCATCACCGACGCCAGCTGCGCCAGTGTCGCATTGCGATCGCGCATCATGCCCAGCACCTGCAGGGCACTCAGAATGCCATCACCGGTGGTGGCGTAATCGCCAAAAATCAAATGGCCTGAATTTTCACCGCCAAAAGAATACCCGCCTTTGCGCATGCATTCGATGACATGACGATCACCCACCGCAGTCGCTTCAACGCGAATACCGTGACGCTTCATTGCTTCCTTGAGTCCAAGGTTGCTCATGACCGTCGCAACAAGGGTATCGTTGCGCAGTTTCCCTTGCTCTTTGAGGCTGATCGCGCAAAGGGCTAAAATCCGGTCACCACTCACGACCTGACCATCCGCATCGGTGAAGATTACGCGGTCGGCATCACCGTCGAAAGAAACCCCAAGGTCCGCGCCAAACTTCCGCACCAGCTCGCCCGCGTTTTCCGGATGGAGAGCGCCACAGCCGTGATTGATGTTGAGTCCGTCGGGTTGAATGCCAGTAGTAAAAACCTCGGCACCAAGCTCTTTGAAAATCAGCGGAGCAATGAAATATGCGGCTCCATGACCGCAATCGACGACGATTTTCAGGCCGTGCAGTGAAATGTTGTTTGCCGCATTTTTTGCAAACTCGATGTAACGACCGCGTGCGTCATCGATGCGATGCGCTTTGCCGATCTGACGCGGCGGCAAGGGCGCAGCCTCGGCGACATCTCCCAAAATGTGACGCTCGATCATCGCTTCGAGGTCATCGGAAAGCTTGTAACCGTCAGGCCCGAAAATTTTCAAACCATTGTCCTCATACGGATTGTGCGAGGCGGTGATCATGATGCCCGCCGCCGCACCCATCGACTTGGTCAAATGCGCGACCGCTGGCGTTGGCAAGGGCCCGACCATGAAGACATCCATGCCCATCGATACCAAGCCGCTGGTCAGCGCTGTCTCGAGCATGTAGCCGGAAATCCGCGTGTCCTTGCCCACCAAAACCCGGTTGCGGTTCACCCCCGGCGAACGCAGGACATTCGCCACAGCCTTGCCCGTTCTCAGCGCCACTTCTGCGGTGATCGGAAATTCGTTCACCCGCCCGCGGATGCCGTCAGTGCCAAACAATTTCATGGATTCTTATCAGTGTATTTCAGTCGAAATGATGCGAGTTGCAATAGTTCAAAAAAATTTGAACAAATCAAGGCAAATGCCAAAAACCTAGGTATCATGGCAATTTTTCCCATCGGACGCCTTCCATGGGGAAGACCGATCGAGCGCCACAGCGGCACGGGAACAAACAAAAAGGACGGGAGGGATATGACCCCGTACCGCCCAGCGAGCAAGCGCTAATTTTCCGCGATCAGGCCAGCACCGCACGCTGAATGCGTCCGGATGGCTTGCGAAGGAAACGACGCGCCAGAGTTTCAAACTCCTCTGAAAGGTCGGTGAGATGAATCTCAAGACCTCCCTCAACTTCTTGAGGGTTGAGCATGTCGAGCTTCTGCAATTCGCGCTTGAGATGCTCGGCGCAGGTCGTGGCACTGTCGACCAAACGAATGCTCTCGGGCAAAAGGCGACGCAAAACGGGAACGAGCAAAGGATAGTGCGTGCAGGCCAGCATCAGCGTGTCGATGCCCTTCTCCACCAGTGCCTCAAGATAGGTTTTGAGAATGAGTTCTGCAGCGGGATGGTCGATCCAATCCTCCTCGACGATTGGCACCAGCAAGGGCGCAGGCTGCGCATGAATGATCAAGCCCGTGCGCTTCAACGCAAGAGCGTGCTGATACGCGTGCGAGCGAACCGTCCCGCGCGTGGCGATGATGCCGACCCTCTCGGCTGACGGATCACTGAGTGCTGATTCGACACCAGCCTCAATCACACCAATGACAGGCAGATCAAAACTTTCCCTCAACAGCGGCAAGGCATGGGCGGTGGCGGTGTTGCAGGCGACCACAATTGCTTTGACACCACCTTCGACCAAAAATTTGGCATCTTCGAGTGCAAAGCGCCTTATCGACTCCGGACTTTTGGAGCCATAAGGCAAACGTGCGGTATCACCGAGGTACAGTATGTTCTCACGCGGCAGCAAATCCTGCACCGCCCGCACCACGGTGAGTCCTCCCACTCCCGAATCAAAAAATCCCAACGGCGCCGTGTTCACGCGCCGGATCTTGCGCATTACCAGCTCCCCGACAAGACGGAAGCGCGGGGCCTTGATCAAAGGTTTAATTTCAATGAGCGATTTCATCCCTGTTTACCCCGCCATTGAGATTCGACAATTGCCTAAGCATAAGGCCTATTCCC
>JBMTCI010000021.1:0-9180 GCA_049430745.1 Luteolibacter sp.
CCAGCCCGTGAAGAACCAGTGGGTGGTCATCCACGACGAGGATGCGGAGTGCCTTACTTTTCATGGAAGAGCTTGGTTTTGACTCCCTCACAAAGGGTCGGTCAAAGCATTTCTTACAAATAAGCGGTCACAAATAGGGCGTATGGCTGGAGAGGTCATGGCAAGGGGCTGGCAGTTGTGACGGCGAGGACCATTGCTCCCGGCAACCACTTGGCTGCACAACGATTGCATGGATGGCGACTGATGGGAATCTGCATCATCGTTCAATCCAGCAGCGGAGCAAAATGGAAATTTTTTGGAAACGGGAAAGCGCATAGCGCACGCGAAAGACATCAAATCCATCGCGACGCATGCGCACGAGCACTTCGCGATAGATCGCGCCCATGATGCGCGCTGGCAGCAACGCTTTTCGATCGCGTGATGGCAAAAGCACTTCGGCTTCGGCGTAATAGGTTTCCGCGCGCGCCGCTTCGAAATTCATCAGGGCCAGAAACTCGGCCGACATGACATGATCTGCCAAATTTTTCTCGGTGCACCCGAAGCGATCAAGATCCTCAAGCGGCAGATAGATGCGGCCACCATTCGCAAGATCCTCGCCGACATCGCGCAGGATGTTGGTGAGCTGCAGCGCGCGACCAAGCGCGATGGCGTATTTTTCCGAATGCGCATCCACGCATCCGAAGATCCTGATGGAAACCAAACCCACTGCGCCGGCGACTTTCCAGATGTAGGCATCGAGGTCCGCCCATGTGGCAAAGCGGCGCGGCTCGAGATCCATGCGGCAGCCGTCGATGATCGCTGCCAAAAGATCGTTGGGAATCGCGCGGCGATCCCGCAGGTCGATCACTTGTTTTTGAAGTTGCGTCGGATTTTCAAATCCATGCATCAGCCCCTCGCGCCATGAGAGCAAGGCACGCTCGCGCTGCTCCACTGACGCGCCCGGTTCATCCGCCAGATCATCCATCGTGCGGCAAAACGCATAGAACACGATCATGTCGTCGCGTCGGTCGCGCGGCAGGATGCGAAGGGCGAAGGCCAAATTCGACTTTGCGCGCCGGGTGATTTCCAATGCGTCCGACACGGCTTATGGCTTTCAGCGGATGAATCCCCAGTGGCCGGTGGTAACCGGCCAAAGCGAGAAGAGCGCGGGACCGACGAGGTTGAACTCTTTCACAGGACCCCAGTAGCGAGAGTCGAGCGAGTTGCCGGTGTTGTCACCGAGCGCGGCGTATTCGCGCATGCCGGGTCGGGCATGTTTGCCAGCCAACTCAAGCTGGTCATCAGCACTTGCGAGATACTGGGAAATCGATTTCGAGTGCCCCAGCAACTCGCGCGCATCAGCCACCACATAGCCATTCGGATTGATCGCATAATCGCCTTCGCCATGGATCACGCGCTGGATGCCGGGCTCTTTGGCGATGCGGCCATCGATGAGGAGATTGGGCGATTGGATTTGCAAGGTATCGCCAGGCACACCGCAGAGGCGCTTGATGTAGTGCGATCCGGCCGCTTGTTCGCCGCTGCGTTCGTGAATCCCGCGAATGCCGAGCGTGTCGAAAACAAAAACTTCGCCGCGAGTGGGTTTGCGGAAGTGATAGGAAAATTTGTCGACCAACACGAGATCACCCGAATCAACTGTGCCTTCACAGATGATGGTGCCTTTCGGCAAAAGCCCACCATTGCGACTCGCGGTCTGGATCGCGGCGGCAAGTCCAATCTGCGTGCAGGGTGTCGTCGGAGCGGGCAAAAGCAGCGGCGGAGAGTCAGTGAAATGCAATTCCGAGCGACTGAAGAAATGCATGAACTGCACATCGCGGATGTCGACGCGCCTCTGCGGCGTCACCGCGAGGAATCGGTCCTGATCATTCACCACGCGCACATAACTTCTGCCGCGAAGAATTTTTTCCATCCAGCGTTGCGGCAATGACGGCCACTCGGCCTGTGGCAGCGGCTTGCCGATGATGCCATTGAGCGTTGGCTGCATCGATCCGGTCGGGATGCGAAAGGGTTGAAGGTAATAGGCACGCAATCCGAGCGCGATGACGATTGCCACAAACATCACCTCGACATTTTCTTCAAACCAACCGAGTGGCTTTTCATGAGGCAACGAATTTTCGCAAGCGGCGTTGAGCATTTTCGACGCCTCGGCAGTCTTGGATTTGTCACCCGACTTGATGGCCGCCAGCAGATCGTTTCTGCGGGATTCGATTTCGGCGACAAGGCCGTCTTTTAGCAGGTCGCGCTTGTAATTCACAAACTTGCGCGCGCCTTTGGCCAAGTGCAGCGCCTCACTTTTCCACTTCGGTGTGAACATGGCGCATTTTCAGCATCCACCGTCGCCAACTGCAAGCTCGTAGAAGTCCCTCATTTCCAACGGTCCATGATTTCACCCAGATAGGTTCTCGCATCGCAAGCGCGCTGCATGATGCAGGACGGGCAATCGCCGCTGTCGGAAAGCTCAAGGATTAGGGGGCCTTGGAAATTCCACTGACGCAGCTGGCGCACGAGCGAAATCCAGTCGATGGCCCCCTCTCCCGGCGAAAGGTGCGCATCGCTATCGCCGAGGTTGTCATTCACATGCAGCATGCGCAAGTGACCGGAAAGCTTGTGCACGACCGTGCGAAGGTCGCGCGACAGGAACGCATGACCCGTGTCGAGGCAGGTGCCGACATTGGTTTCGCGAATCGCTCCGAGCAAAAAGAGCATGTCGCTCACATGACCAAACATCAGGTGAGGCAGCATGTTTTCCAGCAGAAGCGTAAGCCCCAAGTCGCGACAGTGCGCGGCGACAAGGTTGAGCGACTCGGCCGCAAAACGCATGCGGCGATACCATTCCTCAGGCGGTGGTTTGCCCTCTCGCTCAGGCCCAGGATGCAAAACGACATAGCGCGAATGAAGCATCGAAGCCGCATCACACGCGATGAGCATCTCGCGCACGGCATCGGCTCGCTGCACGGCATCCGGCGAAGAAATGTCGATGCGCTCAGCAAAGGGCGCGTGAAACGAATTGGCCTCGATTCCCAGCGATTGCATCAACTCGCCCGCCTCGCGCACATGCTCGGGATCGTGGTAATCGAGATGACTGGGAAACGAGCAGACCTCGATGAGATTGAATCCACCATCGCGCACCATCGGCAGCGCTTCGAGGATGTCGGTTTTGTAAAAGCATCCGGTGGAGATGCCGCAGGGCCAGGTGTTCATGCGGATTCGGGATGAAAATTATAAGTCTTGCGAAGCCCCTCGCGCAGCGGCTCCAGCGAACATCCGCGCGGGTGCCAGCAAAATTCCTTTTCCTGCTGGGAAACGCAGTTGAAGTCGACGGCGGTATCGAGACCTTCGGAAAGCTCGCCGGCAAATAGCCGTACATAAAACTCCGCGCGCTGCGAAGGGTCGTACTCGATCCACTTATTCTGCCAACCGAATAAGGGGTTTTCAAATTTCGATCGGATCAATCCGGCGATATGACGCGGATGCCAGCCGCTTGCGAGCAAGCTGCGCACCACAAGCTGAATGCCACTCGGCTTGAGCAACAAGTCATTGGGAAAGCGAAGCACATGCGCCACACAAGGTGGGAATTTTTCAAGTGGCGTGCGGTCGTAGCCACTAGGCCAAAGCGATGGCGGATCCTGCCGCACCGCATAAAACTGCCGATGAAAACTTGCGAGCGATGATTCAAGGTAATCGTCGAGCAGGCGCGCAGTCCCCCGCTCTTCGCATGGAATGCCAACACCCGCGTAACGCGCGAGCTTGATGATTTCCTCAGGATGGTGACGCAACTCAAGCAAGCGCGTGAGATCCATTTCATGGAGTGGCAGCGTGAAAAATTCGCTGATGCGATCCTCGATGCCAAGCCGACCAAAAAGGCCTGAGATCCATGGCTTGCGATAGACGGTGTAGGGCATGCGAATCATGCGGCTATGAAGCGGATCTCCGTACTCGGAGATGTCGATCGAGAGCATTTCGCGCATGCCCGAACTGCCCGGGCCGACATGCTGAGCGGTAATTTCAACTGGCAGTTCGCAGCGACCTGATGCCTCGCGCTTCACGCGATGCGCGAAGTACTCCATGAGCAGGGAAATGTGCGCGAAGAGCGGATCGGTCGCGCGGGCGGTGCCATCGGATGGCGTGTGAATGCCAAGACCTGCAATGCGCTTGGCCACAGCCGAGTGTTTGGAAAATTTCCATACAAAATGATGACCTTGGCCGGTGATCAGATGCAGGTAGCGAATGCCGTAATTCAGCAAACAGGTTTCAATGGCCTCGACCAGCGGCTCCTGCATCAGGAACGCGCCCTTCGCATCGGTGTACGCGGCGACAGGGTCGTCGAAGTTGACATATTCGATGTCGAGGTGAACGAGCATCGCCTCGCGGTCCTCGAGTGAGCGAGCGATTTCGCATCCGCCATCGAGCAGCTTGTCGAGATCAGCGGGCGGATGACGATCAAAGATCGAAGGATTTTCCGAATCAAGTCTGCCAAGAAACAAACATGTCGCATCATCCAGGCAGTCGCCGCCGAGGTATTCGATAATGCGTTTGTGCACAATCGGATCGCGCCAAATCCGATGAGAAATCGGCCGGCTTGAACAGCGAAACAAAGGATGATGCGACACCATGCGAACCACTCATGATATCGCGCAGGAGATTCGCTGTCGAATTTTCATGCGCGTAGCAAAACCTCACGCGCACGAGTGATCGGACTTTAAAAGACGATCTGACTATTTCTATCTCGCGCTTTGAATTTTCTAAAAATAGCCTGTTTTAAACTATTTTTTAGAGATCCACGCCTTTGCTTCGCACCTTGCAAGCAACTTCGAAAGTCGCGCGCGGTTGTGTCGCTGGACAAGGATGCAGGGCAAATTTGCCGCGATTGCGTAGGTCCACATCACCAAATCCGCCCACAACGGGTTCCATGGCAGAAACAAAAAAACGCAGGCCATCGCGCACCAGTGGCAAAGTTCGCCGCGTCGTGTTTCACGGATGAATCGGCGCAGGTACTCAGGGTCGTTGCCTGTGAGTTTCGCTTTCGCAAATCCACCCGCAAACCAAGTGGCGGCATCCGGCAATCGATCTTTCCATTTCTTCACGCACAACACGCGATCGAGAAAACGAACCTCGCATGGGCATGGCTTGGGCATGTGCTTGCACGCAAACCAACGATCCGGCATGCGCGTGAATGTCCACGCAAGGCCAAGCTGAATCACTGGCCACGCAAGCGTGTTGATCAATGCGATGACGAGCAATGACGGTTCAGTCGGCATGAATGTCGCGGCCTTTCCAACGGACTTTCTTGCCCGACATCATGGCCGAGCGGGCGAAGAGGAAAAAGAAGAATGCGAGCGGCAGCGGATAGAGGGCGAGGCTCGTCAGGCGAAACGAACCAAGCATCCGCCCGATCCAAATGACTTGCAAAGCCGCCAGCGCGCAAGCGTGGCCCCACAAGCTCCACTCGCCGCTCAAGCACCCGGCCAGCGGCGGAATCATCAACGCGCTCATCCATGCAATGACAAGCAGAAGCGAATGGCGCGGCGTGTGATTGGCGCCGGATGCAAAACCTTTGGTCCACCCTTCAATCAAGGAGCCAAGACCATCGGCATACATGCGAAACGAAACCATGCCCTTGCCATTCATGCTGCGCACGGCGATTCCATTTTCACGACATGCCGCCGCGAGGCGGAAATTTTCCAAGACCCTGCCGCGCACCGAGGCATGACCACCGATGCGTTCGTATGCCTCACGGCTGATCATGAGAAACTGACCGAAAAGCCCCTGCGGCAAAGTTCCAATGCTCATCGCGACATTGAAAAAAATTGAAAAGTCCTCGTGGAATTTTTTCACCGCATGGTAGGGCCCGATTGAGAATGCGCCGCCGCGATAGCGCGCAAGTGCTTGGTCCAGCCCGCCGACTTCGAACCATGTGTCGGCATCCATGAAGATCAGCAGCTTCCCCGTTGCTGCGAGCGCGCCTTGATGGCAGGCCCATGTCTTGCCACGCCAACCTTCAGGCAGAGGCTCCGAGGTGATCACGCGTGCTCCATGCGATGTGGCGATTTCCGCCGTGCGGTCGGTCGATCCGTCGTCGATCACGATCAACTCATGCAAACGCGTTCGCTGATCTCCAAGCGAGGCGAGAAGCTTCGGAAGGTTGTGCTCCTCGTTGCGCGCGGGAATGATAAGCGAAACAGAAGCCTTGGAAACATCGCATGCCTCACCCGCCGCATGGTCCTTTGCCCTCAGCCGGGCTGCGATCAGCAGGCCAGTGACACAAAGCAAGGCGACAGAGGTGATGAGAAGGATCGGCACTTGTGTGCGGTGTTGGGGCTAGAGCTCAAAGATCAGCAATCCCATTCCACCACCTTCTTGGCGACATTCTGTCCGCAAAGGACGACCATGGGCATGCCACCTCCGGGGTTCACCGAGCCGCCGACAAAGAAAAGATTGGGGTATTTGACGCTTTGCTTGGGGGCCTTGAAGGCGAGGTTTTTGAAACGGTCCGAGACCACGCCGTAAATCGATCCCTTGTTCGAGAGGTATTGCTCGCGGATGTCGAGCGGCGTCCAGCAATGCTCGAATACCACATGCTTGCGCAGGTCCGTGAGGCCCATGCGTTCCAATTTGACGAGCACGCGGTCCTTGAAGGCCAGGTAGTCATCGCGGGTGAGCGGCTTGTTGTCGTCGATGTGAGGGATGTGCGGGAGAATCTTCAGGCAATCACAACCCTCAGGCGCGACCGTTGGATCGGTGCGAGATGCTGCTACTAAATAGATCGTAGGATCGGGCGGCAGCAGGCGCTTGCGGAAGACCGTCTTAAAATGGGTCTTTTGATTCGCCGAGAAAAAGAAATTGTGATGCGCCAACTGCGGGTACTCGCGATCAAGGCCAAGCTCCAGAACGAGACCCGAGCACGATGGCTCGTAGCGGTCGAGCGTGCGCATGAACGCCTCATCCTCGAGCAGAAGCTTCTCGTAGGCAGGTATCACCTCCATGTTGGAAACCACGATGTCGGCGGCATGGAACTCGCCATTGGCAACGATGCCGGTCACGCGTCCGTTTTCCTTTCGCACTTCGTCGACCTGACTGTTGAGGTGAACAGTGATGCCAAGCTCGTTCATCAAGCGCTGAAGACCGAGCGCGATTCCGTACAGGCCACCATCGACATACCAGAGGTCATAGCGAAACTGGATCGTCGCCATGCAGTTCATGAATGCCGGCGAGTGCAGCGCCGACGAACCGACATACTTGATGAAATAGTCGAAGATGTCGCGCATGTGGCGCGTCTTCAGATACTTGGCGACGCCACCATGCATCGATCGAAAGAGGTCGAATTTGAGAAATTTCCCAAGCCCGTAAAATTCGCGAAATGACGCTGAAGTATCGAGACCTTGTTCGAAGTAACCTTCGTTGACCAAGTCGTAGAGATCGGCGGAGTACTTGAGAAATTTTTCCACATTCGCCGGATCTTCACCGACCTTGCGGGCCTCGGCAGCCATCACCTTGGGATCGGGATCGAGATCAACCACCTTGCCATCCTCAAAGAAATTTCGCCAATGCGGGCGCAAGGTTCGAATCGGAATGTAATCCGACATCTTCTTTCCCGAACGCTCAAAAAGCCGCTCAAAAATGTGCGGCAATGTGAGGATCGAGGGCCCGAGGTCAAAGGTGTAACCCTGAGCCTTCAGCACATTCAACTTGCCACCGATTTGAGGGTTTTTCTCATGAATGGTGACTTTGTATCCTTCTTGCGCGAGCGAGATGGCAGCGGAAATTCCTCCGAGGCCGGAGCCGATGACGATGACATTTTTTTGGCTCATGGTTTGACTTCGACCTTTGCAGTGATCGCGGCGAGTTCCTGTCGCGCAATATGATCCGAGGGTTGTTCGGCAAGCGCGCGGTTGAAATAGTCGATGGCCTCGGCGTTGCGACCGAGCATCTTGTAGGCAACGCCGATGAAAGTGCGGCAACTGCCCGAACCCCAGCGCGGGCTCAATGGGTCTGCCGCCTTGGTCGCCTCTTCGGCAAAAAGTTTTTCGGCGGCCAGCAGCGTGTTGAGTGCCTTGCGCTTCGATTCATCATCCTTCGCCGTGTGGACAAGCCCGACGCCAAGCAGGTACTTCACACGCGGGTTTTTTTCGCCATGACGCACCGCTTCTTTTTGATGCATCTGCAGCATGGGCCCATAACGCACGGCACTGAGCATGTTGTTGTGAATTTTCATGCCATAGAGCGTAGCAAGCAACGCGTGGCATTCGGCGTGATCAGCATCGAGTTCGAGCGCTTCCTCAAATGCTGTGAGCGCGGATTCCATCGCAACTTTGGCTTTGGGGTTTTCTTTTCCGCCGGGCTGACTCTCGATTTGCAGCATGCGATGGAAATGCGAAATGCCCTGCCAGTATTTGCAAATGGCCGAGGTCGGTTGTTGTTGCGCGGCTTTGCTAAAAAGATCGGCGGCGTTGGCAAAACCCTCGGCGCTCCATGCCTTGTAGGCGGCGTTGAATTCCGCCACGCCACCCGTTACAGGATCCGTGGGTACATCTTCGGCCAAAACGATGGGTCCGGAAACAAGCAGAGCGGCAATCATCAAGCGAAACATGGCTTGACGGATCATGACGCGATCGCCTCGATGCGGCAAACAGAATATGGAATACGCCGCACTCATTGCGCGCCAGCGGGCGTTTTTCAGGTCGGGCCAAACGCTCGATGTGAATCACCGCCGCCAATCGTTGCGCGCCTTGCTTGAGGCAATCGATTCAAGCGAGCAAATCTTGCTCGATGCGCTGCACGCGGATTTGCGGAAAAGTCCACACGATGGTTTCGCGTCGGAACTTGGCATGGTGACCGGCGAAATTCGCCACGCGCTCAAACACCTTTCCTCATGGACGCGCCCGCAAAAAATCCGCGAGTCATTGATGGCCTGGCCATCAAGTTCATGCATCAGACCCGAACCGATGGGCGTGGCCCTGATCATCGGGCCATGGAATTATCCCCTGCAGTTGCTGCTCGGGCCATTGGTCGGCGCCATCGCGGCAGGCAATTGCGCGGTGATGAAGGCATCCGAGTTCGCACCTCACACGGCTGCGGCGATTTCGAAACTGATTGGCAAAATTTTTCCTGCGGAATTCGTGGCGGTGGTCGAAGGCGATGCATCCGTTGCCGCCGCATTGCTTGATGAAAAATTCGACAAGA
>JBMTCI010000022.1:0-9083 GCA_049430745.1 Luteolibacter sp.
CGCATCGTTTGGGGAAAATTCCTCAATGCCGGTCAAACCTGCGTGGCACCCAACCATGTGTGGGTCGACCGCAAAATCGAACGCGAACTCACTTCTGCGATCGTCAAAGCGATCGAAGCGTTTTTTGGCAAGGACACCCAACAAAGCGCGAGCTACGGACGCATCATCAATCGCCGGCATTTCGACCGCTTGAGCGCCTTGCTGGATGACGCGCACATCGAATGCGGCGGGGCACGCGATGCGGATGATCTCTATCTCGCGCCGACCGTGGTCTCACGAATAGCCGATGACGCGCCATTGCTGGCTGAGGAAATTTTTGGGCCGATCTTGCCATTGCGTGTCTTTGATTGCCTCGACGAAGTCATCGCCAATGAGCGTCAGCAAGCAACGCCGCTGGCGATGTACGCCTTCACAAACGACCGCAAGATCCAAGATCGACTGCTAAACGAAATCCGCTCGGGCGGCGCATGCATCAACGACACGATCATGCATTTGGTCGGTCACCAGCTGCCATTCGGTGGCCTTGGCGAAAGCGGCATGGGTGCCAGCCACGGCAAGGCAAGTTTCGATGCCTTTAGTCATCGACGCTCGATCATGCGCCGACCCTTCAAGCCCGATCCAGCCATGCGCTACCCACCGCCGCGTGTCGGCTTTGAGACATTCAAGCGCATCCTGCGATTCTTCGGCGCGGCGTGATGCGCAAAGAGTGTTTCGTAAAAAACCTGCGCGTTCAATCGCACACCATCGTCGCTTGGATGAAGTCCGTCGCGCATGAATAAGGCATCACCGCGTCCCTGTGTCATTTCGCTTTCCCACGCATCGCCGACACGCACGACCGGCAGCCCTCCGATGAATGAGCTGACCTGATAACCTCTCCGCAGGCGTTGGTTCATTTCAAAAAAATCATCATCAGAGCGATGCTTGTCGCCATTGCGGTATCCCCAGGTCTGATAAAGCATCGGCATCGCTCCCGATGCACGAGCTTCGCGAGCCAGTTGCATCACCGCCGGAAGCATCTGCGTGTACCTTTTGATGGCTTGTGAAGGAATGCGGCTTTGCTCTTGGATGATCACAAGATCCCAAGGATGTCTGCGCACGGCCTCGAGTGTTTCAGCATGTTTCGAGTGACGCGCGAGGGTCCATCCACTGTAAGCCTGCAGGCTGGCGTTTATTTTCACGCCGTTTTCCTCGCAAATTTTTTCCAGCTCCTTCGGCACGCCAAAGCTCAGGCTGTTGCCGATGAACAAAATCGAAACGGACTTTTTGTCGCGCAGATGCTCGCTGACCGCGTGATCATTTTGCATGGGCGTTGGCATGATTGAGCACGAGGCAAAAAACTGACAAGCGACGAAGCTAACAATGAATTTGAAGAAGTGGCGTTTCATGCGCGCGGGTGGGCTTCGTCATAGGCCTGCTTGAGGCGCTCTTTGGTGACATGGGTGTAAATCTGCGTCGTCGAGAGCGAGGCATGGCCCAGCATTGCCTGCACGCTGCGAAGATCGGCACCAGCATCGAGCAAATGCGTCGCAAAGCTGTGACGCAGTTTGTGCGGACTCACCGCGAAAGGAATACCGCTGTGCTTGAGGCATTTGCGCAGCATGAGATCGACCGCTTGTTGGGTGATTCGCGTGCGGCGCTTGCTGAGAAAGAGCGCGCCCGATGTGACAGCAGCCTCCTGACGGTATCGTTGAATCGCACTGAGCGCGGGTCCGCCAACTGGTACGATGCGTTCTTTCGATCCCTTGCCAAAAACTTTGACTGTTTCGCCGATGAAATCGAGATCGCTCACATCGAGCGCGATCAGTTCGGAAATCCGCAGTCCACATGAATAAAACAATTCAAGAATCGCCACATCGCGCAGCGGCAACCACGACGGGCTTTTCGCATCGGCGCCGATCCGCAGCGGCACGGCAAGGAGCTCATCCATCTGCGCAATGCTCAACACCACGGGCAAACTGCGATCAGGTTTGGGCAACTGCACCTCCGCAACCGGGCTTCGCCCAAGACCGCGACGCAGCACGAGAAATTTGTAAAACGACCGCAATGCCGCAAAGCGCAAACGGATGGTCGACTTCTTCAAACCTTCCTTGAGCAGGAAAAAAAGATAATCGCGAAAATCATCCGCTGTTGCCTTGCGCCAGCCTTCGTCGCGCGCTCCGCGCCATGCGCGATAGGCTTCCAAAGCCGCGCGATAGTTGGCCAAGGTCCGCTCCGAGGCGCTTTTTTCGGTCGCCATGAATTGGAGAAATGCCGACTCATCGGGGTCGCTCATCGCTCTGCATTTTGCGCCATCTCATGGAGCGTGGCGATGTCAAATTCGCAATCGAATGCGTCAATTAGCCGCAAGCAACGCCTCGTCCCAATCCTTCCAAACGGATTCGAGATTTTGCGAGCGCAACATCTCGGCAATTTCACTCACGCTGCGGGTGTCATGGATCTGAAATTGCTCGGTGGCTTTCTCGCATCCGCTGCGTGATTCGAGTTCGACGCGACGGCCTTTGACCGTGAGATGAAGATCATCACTGCCTGCGCCTGTGTAGCCGCCGGGTTCGGTGCGAGCGCCGGCCGACATGTGCGTGACGCCGATCGTTGCCAGCGCGTCGCGCAATGATGATGGCTCGCGCGTTGAAACGACAATGCCGACCTGCGGAAACAAAATGCGAAACACGGCAATCAACCTGACCAATGCTTTGTCCGGCAAAAATCGATGCGGATCGGGCACATATTCATAGTTTCCCGCATAGGGCCGCATGCGTGGAAACGCGATGGTGAACTGCGCCTTCCAGCAATGCTTGTAAAGATACTCGAGGTGCGCACAGAGAGCCATCGCTTCGAGCTTCCAATCGGCAAGACCGAATAAGGCGCCAATGCCGATGCGGCGAAATCCACCTTTGTACGCACGCTCGGGACAATCGAGTCGCCAGTCGAAATTTTTCTTCGGCCCGGCCGTATGCAGCGTTTGGTAGACTTCGCGGTCGTAGGTTTCCTGATAGACTACCAAACCCTCCGCCCCATGCGCGACGATCTCGGCGTATTGATCGTCCTCCATCGGGCCGACTTCGATGCCAAGCGTGGGGATGAACGACTTGAGTGCATCGAGGCAATCTTGCAGATAGCCTTCGGAAACAAATTTGGGATGCTCGCCGGCTACCAGCAGAAGATTGCGAAAACCAAGCCCATGCAAATGCCGCGCCTCGCGTACGACCTGATCAACGGTCAGTGTCGTGCGCAAAATTTTCGCATCGCGCGAAAATCCGCAGTAGCTGCAGTTGTTCACGCATTCGTTGGAAAGATACAGCGGCGCAAACAAGCGCATCGTCTTGCCAAAGTGGCGACGCGTGATCAGCTGGCTTTGCCGCGCCAAGGCCTCAAGCCCAAAAGCCCGCTCATCCGAGATCATTCGTCCGAAACGCCGCATCAGCGGCGTGGGTTGCTCAAGCAGGCGTGGAAATTCATCGGCAAAGGCCATCGCGGCGAACATGCGCGCCCCGCTGCCCGGCGTCAAAGGTCGATTGCAGCAGCATATTTTGCCAGTTTTAGGCCCCCTCTCGAATCGGTGCGAATCGCCTTCACTGCCAGCCCTGATGGGAGAATTTTCTTGAAAATGGCATTAAAATATCCAAATTGAGTCGCAAAATGGAATCGACTCCACGATTTTTCGCCCCCGCAAGGGATCATTTCTTCCTCCTCGGCCCTCGAGGGACTGGCAAGACATGGTGGACGCGGCAGCAGTTTCCAAATGCCCTGCGGGTGGACTTGCTTGACCCGGAAACGCTGCGCTCGATGGCGGCGCGACCGGAGCGTTTGCGTGAGCGTGTGGCTGGTGAGTCGGGCGTGAAGCAAGTGGTGATCGACGAGGTGCAGAAGCTTCCCGAGTTGTTGGAAGTGGCGCACCTGATGATTGAGGAAAAAAAAGAAGTGCAGTTCATCTTTACCGGCTCGAGCGCTCGCAAGTTGCGGCGCGGCGGAGTGAACTTGCTCGGCGGCAGAGCGGCGCAAAAGTCGCTGCATTCGTTTATGGCAGCGGAGCTGGGCAAGGGCTTTCGATTGGAGGAAGCGTTGCGCTTGGGCATGTTGCCGGTGGTGCATGGGGCTGCTGATCCTGCGGAAATTTTGCGCGCCTACAACGGACTCTATCTGCGGGAGGAAGTGCAGGCAGAAGGATTGGTGCGCAGCGTGGGTTCCTTTTCGCGATTTTTGGAGGCTGTCAGTTTTTCCCAAGCGGCTGTTTTGAATCTCTCCAAAGTCTCGCGGGAGTGCCAAGTGAACCGCAAAACCGTGGAAGGTTATCTGGAAATTTTGGAAGACCTGATGTTGTCATTTCGTGTTCCGGTTTTCACGCGTCGCGCCAAGCGTGAGTTGGCCGCGCATCCGAAGTTTTTCTTTTTCGACACGGGTGTATTTCGCGCCAACCGCCCAAGCGGGCCATTGGATTCTCCGGCAGAGATTGATGGTGCAGCGCTCGAGGGGTTGGTGGCCCAACACCTCCGAGCATGGTGTGATTACAGCGCCGGCGATCATCATTTGCACTATTGGCAAACCCGCACCCAAGTGGAGGTGGACCTCATCGTTTATGGAGCCAGCGGTTTGTATGCGTTGGAGGTAAAGAACAGCAACCGAGTGAGACCGGAGGATCTTCGCGGCTTGAAAAATTTTGCGCAGGATTATCCAGAAAGTCGTAGGTACCTGCTTTATCGTGGCACCGAACGCTTGATGCAGGACGGCATCCTTTGTCTGCCTTGTGAGGAATTTTTGCTCGCTCTGATTCCCAATCAATTTCCCGAATAATGTCTCACCAATCATTGATGGAGAATGCCGGCTGGCGCTGGGATCATTCGTATGCGCGACTGCCTGAACTCTTCTTTGTTCGAACGCAGCCGGTGTCGGTGCGTCAACCCCAGTTGTTAATTTTCAATCACGCGCTGGCTGCATCGCTTGGCTTGGATGCGAGCAAACTTGAATGCTCGGATGGCGCGGCGATTTTTTCGGGAAACCGAATTCCCAATGGGGCCGAGCCTATCGCGCAAGCCTATGCGGGTCATCAATTCGGTCATTTCACCGGACTTGGTGATGGTCGGGCGATCTTGCTCGGCGAGCATCTTGCGCCAAATGGTGAGCGCTTTGATATTCAGTTGAAAGGCTCGGGACGCACACCCTTTTCGCGTGGTGGCGATGGTCGCGCGGCACTGGGCCCGATGCTGCGCGAATATGTCATCAGCGAAGCGATCCACGCACTGGGCATACCGACGACTCGCAGCCTCGCAGTGACATCGACAGGCGAGTCGGTCTTTCGCGATGAAGAATTGCCGGGCGCGATACTCACCCGCGTCGCTGCCAGCCACATTCGTGTCGGCACCTTCCAATGGGCGGCGGCGCATGAGGACACAGCCGCGCTCCAGGCCTTGGCCGACCACACGCGGCAGCGGCATTTTCCGGAAATTGGTGATGATGCCTCGCGACACATCGAATTTTTCAAAGCAGTCGTCCACCGCCAATGCGCGCTGGTCGCAAAGTGGATGCAGGTCGGCTTTATCCACGGCGTGATGAATACCGACAACATGGCGCTCTCAGGCGAAACGATTGATTACGGACCCTGCGCGTTCATGGATGTTTATGATCCCGCGACCGTTTTCAGCTCGATCGATCGTCAAGGCCGCTATGCTTACGACAAGCAGCCCGAGATCGCGCGATGGAATCTGGCCCGACTTGCCGAAGCGATGCTGCCCTTGTTGCATGAGGATGAAAAAACCGCTGTCGATCTTGCCAATGAAGTTCTCGGCGAATTTGAAGCGAACTTCCAGAGCCATTGGATCGCGGGGATGGGAAACAAGCTTGGCCTGATGACCAATGAAACGGGCGATGCGGATCTCATTCGCGACTGGCTCGAGTGGATGCAACAAAATCGCATGGACTTCACTCACAGCTTTCGCGCTCTGAGCGATGAACGGGCGATCACCGCACCGTGCTTTGCCGACGATGCCTTTGTCGCGTGGCATGATCGCTGGCACCAACGCCTGACACGCCAGTCAGCATCTTTTTCCGATGTCGCACGCCACATGCGATCGCACAACCCATCGGTGATCCCGCGCAACCACAAGGTCGAGGAAGCACTCACCGCCGCGAGTCAGCATGGAGACTTCACTGTGGTCGAGCGATTGTTGTCCGCACTCGCGCAACCCTATGCGGAGCGTGACGACGAATACACCTGCCCACCACCCGCAACGGACAAGCCCTACCGCACCTTCTGCGGGACTTGAATAGATGACGCGGCTCGAATTGCCGCAAATTTTTCATTGCCTGTGTCCTCGTGGTTGATTGCAAATCATTAAAAATCAATGGTTTGCAAAAATAATCCAGAGGAATAATTCGCCGCAATTTGCACCTCCAACTGGAATTGCCCCTTGCTGGCCACCGTTTATGGGATTTTGTGATCATCATGAAATCTCATCTCGCTCATAGCCTTCTCGCCGCGACCGCTCTTGGCGGCATCAGCTTGGCACAAACCACAGGGCACACGAACCCCCTTGGTTTCACGACCCAGACCCTCGGTGCCAACCGGCAAAACTTGGTCGGCCTCAACCTGATGAAACGCGTCATCGCCGCAGGATCTTTCACTGCGGTTTCGGGTCCGACGATCTCGGACAGCCAAACCAATTTTAGTCAGGCCATTCCTGCGGGAAAAATGGCGGTGCTTGAAATCACCAGTGGCGCAGCTGCAGGCACGGTTCAGGACTTTGCGGTTTGGAACGAGAACAGCATCACACTCCCTGCGGAGATTCCAGGCCTTGCGGTTGGCGATACTTACAAGGTTCGACTGACCCATACCCTGCAGGAGCTTTTTCCGGCTGGCACTTTGACAGCCGCGCTAAGTGCCTCGAATGCCGACAAGGTATGGATTCCCACAGGTCCGGGAATCTACGATCGTTATTGGTACAAATCCGGCAACCCCGTCGAGTGGCACCGTACGAGCGATGGCAAAAACGACACGGGCCTTGTCACCAGTGAGGTTTCACTGCTCTACATCGACGGCATCATCGTTGAGAAAAAAGCCAGCGCGCATAAGCTCGTGCTTTCGGGCGAGGTGAAAACCACGGGTTCCAATGTCTTGCTCGGCCAAGGCCAAAATCTGATCAGCGTGGTCCCACCAACTGGTGCGACACTCTTTGCTTCAGGACTCCAAGGCGATATTGCCAGCTCCGCCAAGGTTTCGACCTCCGACATCGTCTGGGTGCCCAGCGGCGCGAATGCCTACACGAAGTACTGGTACAAATCCACCGCGCCGACTGGTTGGCGCATCACTTCGGGAAGCAAGGATCTTGGCGCGGTTTCCGCCGATGTTCCCCTGCCCCCATCCATTTTCATCCAACGCCGCAGCGCAACTCCCACCGTGGTCACGATGGATGTGCCCAACACGTATTCTTCGCTGTAAAAACGCAGCTGATCCAAGTGAGCCGGCGGAGTCTTTTCCCTTGTGCCCGCGCGTCGGCTTTTTCAGAGTGTGATGGTACCCATGAATGAAAAACCCACGCTTTCAAGTCGTCGCCGATTTTTGAAGTCCTCGCTTGGCACCGCTGGCGCCATGTTCGCCGCGCCGCAAATCGTGCGCGCCGAAACCTTGGGCAACAAAAACAAGGCCGCTGCCAACTCGCGCATTGGCATGGCTTTCATCGGCATGGGCCTGATTTCCGACGGCCACGTGCGCTCGTTTCCCGGCATGAAGGGCGTGCAGCCCATCGCCGTGTGTGATGTGAAAAAGCCCAAGCTGGAAAACGCGGTCAATATTCTCAAAGAAAAGAACTATCAGGACATCCTCGCCACCTCACGATTTGAAGAAGTGCTGGCCCACCCGGGAGTGGATGCGGTGTGCGTCACCACGCCCGACCACTGGCATGCGGCGATTGCTCTGGCCGCGATGAAAGCCGGCAAGGATGTTTATGTCGAAAAGCCGATGACCCTGACCATCGAGGAAGGCAAGGCCATGGTGGCGGCGGAAAAAAAATACGGCCGCATCCTGCAGGTTGGCAGCCAGCAACGCTCAATGGTCCATTTCCGCATCGCCGCCAATCTCGTGCGCAATGGTTTGATCGGCGACATCAAGGAAATCTACTGCCAACTCGGCGAGTTTCCGCTGCCGCCGGAAAAGGAGCTAATTGTTCCCGTGCCGGATGACATCGATTACGACCGCTGGCTTGGCGCGACGCCATTTTATGAGTACTCGGACAACCGGGTCTTGGGCTTGTACAGCGGCGGTTGGCGCAGTTACTGGGATTATGGCAGCCGCAAATTTGGAGATTGGGGCGCGCACCATTTCGACATCGTGCAATGGGCGCTCGACCGCGACGACACGGGACCGGTTGAGTTCATTCCAGCGGGCCACGAAGGCGCATCTCACCACCATTATCGCTACGCCGACGGCATCACCGTGTGGCGCGACCGAAAGCCCGACAACGGCCACATGATCCGATTCATCGGCACCAAGGGCGAGGTATGCGTCAGCCGCGGCAAGATCGATACCTCACCCCAAGACTTGGTTCGCCACAAATTCGGGCCAAACGATGTCCGGGTGTACGAGTCAAAGGATCATCGAGAGAACTTTGTCAAATCCATCATCAGCCGCAAACCCACGATCTGCCCCGCCACCGTGGGTCATCGCTCGGCCACCATTTGCCAACTCGCTGGCATTGCCGAGCGCCTCAAGCGCGCGATCAAATGGGATCCGCAAGCAGAGCAGATCGTCGACGACAAGGAAGCGGCCGCCATGCAGGATCGCCCGCGTCGCAGTGGCTACGAACTGCCGGTTTGATCTGCCGCTTTTCTTATTTGGCTGTGATTTGATATCCCTATAAAGATGTCAAAATAACCGGTCATCGATGCCGTCGTCACATTCGGATCGTCTCGCGCGCGACAACAACAAATACCCCTAAACACAACAACCAGCGCACCTCGTGGAGCGCTGGTTGTTGGTTGATTAAGAGTGTGGCGTCGAACGCCTTGGCCAGACCGTCGCTTAGTTGCGGCGGCGGCGGAACAGGGCGAGCAGTCCGAGACCGCCGAGGAGGGCAGCACCTGGCTCAGGAATGACC
>JBMTCI010000023.1:0-8793 GCA_049430745.1 Luteolibacter sp.
GTACATGACACGTCGAGAGTCTGCGGTCGATTGGCTGGGTCTGCGTTGGTCTGCATGGCCAAGGGTGCTCTACATGGCGCCTGCGTCAGTGATGGGCATGTGGCTGGTCTTTGGCGTGTTGCAGGCCTGCGGCTACATGCAATGGATGGAGTCGCTTGGTGCCGAAACCGTGCAGGATTCGGTGAAGTTGCTGCAAACGACTGAAGACCCATCAGTGCTATGGCTCATGGCTTTGGCCGCGGTGATTGTGGCGCCGCTGTGCGAGGAGTTGCTTTTTCGAGGCTACCTCTATCCAGTTGCAAAAAAATTCACAGGACCCTGGTTAGCGGCTTGTTCCAGCGCGTTGTTTTTTGCCGCCGCTCACGGCAACCTGAGCGCGTTGCTGCCACTATTTCTTTTCGGACTTTTGCTGGTGTGGATGTATGAAAGAACAGGCTCACTGTGGGCGCCGATCGCGGTGCATTTCTGTTTCAACTTTGCCACCGTGACCGTTCAAATGCTCGCCCGTCATTTTGACATTCTACCCGATGTTCCATGAAACGGCTTCGTGACATCGGTGAGGATGAGCTCATTGCACGACTCGTCGCAAAAGCCCCCTGCGATCCATCGCCGGGTGCTGGGCCCGGTGATGATTGCGCGGTGGTCGAATATCATGCGGCAGCCGATCGTCTTGAGCTTTTGAAAACCGATGCCTTGGTGCGCGATGTTCATTTCACCGCCGAGTCGGCACCCAAACAGGTAGGATGGAAGGCCGTGGCGCGAGTGATCTCGGACTTTGCAGCGATGGGCGGGCGGCCCGAGCGATTTTTGGTGACCTTGGCCTTGCCGCCCGACACCGAACTGGCGTGGACCGAAGCGCTCTATGAGGGAATCGGCGAGGCCTTGCTCGCGTTTGATGCGCGATTGGCAGGGGGTGAAACCTCCCGTGTGCCAGAGGGTTCGGCGGGAGTGATTTCAATCGCCGCCACGGGCAGTGTGGCGCGCGATGCGTTGGTGCTGCGCTCGACAGGAAGACCGGGCGATGTGCTCATGGTCACCGGCCGCTTGGGCGGATCGATCGCTCACAAGCATTTGCATTTTACTCCGCGCCTCAGGGAAGCGGAATGGTTGGTTTCAAATTTCAAGCCCACTGCCATGATGGATGTCTCGGACGGACTGGCAAAGGACTTGCCACGATTGGCGGAATCATCGAGTTGCGGATTTGATTTGGATTTTGATGCCGTGCCGCGCGAGCAGGGATGCGGGGTCGATCAGGCACTCGGCGATGGTGAGGATTATGAGTTGTTGTTTGCGATGGCGCCCGAGCGGGTCGGCGAATTGAAAGCGGCGTGGGTGAAAAATTTTCCTGAGTTGGAACTCACGGAGATCGGCCGACTTGTCGAACACGGAAAAGGCATGACCCTAAGTGGCGGGTGGGATCATTTCTCGCTTTGACCTGTCAGCTGACGCGACAATTTGGCACCGCGAGTTTTGTGGCTCATGGTCGAGTGACCTTGAGTCGCATGAACCTTCTGCTTGGCGTGCTGCCAGCGGGCGGATTGTCGGGAACAGTGACGGGCGTTGATTCGTTTTGACCTCCTTCGTAAGCGCTTTGTGCGCTTGAGTAGAGGGTTGTCCAGTCTGATGCGAGATCGCTTGTGCCTTCCACCAAGTAAGTGACGTCGGTGGCGACACGGCGTCGGGTGAAGGTAAATTTGAGAAGCCCGTCTTCACGAATGGCGGTGGGTGCGCCATTGATGCCCGGTGTGCTGGGATTGATGCCGAGCGCGTATTTCATGAGATTGGACATGCCATCGTTGGCGACAATATTTTCATCGGCACCCAGTCCGGTGTTTTCAGGTGAACCGAAATGCAACTGGCGCCATGTTTCGATGGGTGTGAGCGCGGCTGTGAGGGTGACCGTGTCACTGTCGGTGTTGTTATTGAGATTGGCATCACCACCGCCCGAGATGCTGGCGGTGTTGCTCAGCTCGGTGGCGGCGTTCGCATCGAATGTCACATCGACCGTGACGGGTGGATAACTAGCTCCGGCTGCGAGAGAATCCGATCGCGTGCAGGTTTGGTTGCTCGCGTTGTAGGTCCATCCGCTTCCAGACATCGAGTTGATGCTCATGCCGACGGGTGGGGTTTCGGTGAGGGTGACACTGCCTGAGCTCTGGGTGTTGCCCGCGTTGGTGACGACGATGGAGAAACTGCCGTTTCCGCCTTTTTGGAAGCTGCCGCTGTGGGTTTTGGAAAGGGTCAAGTCAGGGCCTGTGACAAAACTTTGCGTTTCACCATAGGTCGTGCCGACTGCGCTGGTGGCGGCAACTCGGTAGTTGTAGGTGGTATTGGCGGTGAGCGTGTTGAGGGATTGTGAAATCGTGCTGGAGTTCGTGTTGTTGCCGATCGCCGCGTAGTGGTCGAACTGCAGATTGTCGAAGATAAGATTTTGATTGCTGGCCCCTGAGTTGTTTGAGTTGAGGTAACCGAAGGCCACAAGCTTTACACTGGGTCCGTAGGACTTGAGCGTGCCGCTAGTGGTTTTGTAATTCGCGTCGGCACGGAATTTCACACCGCCCGTGTAAGCGCCGGTAAGCGTATCGAAGTCAATGGTTACATCGATGATGCTGCCGCGTACCTCGGCTTCCATGTCGATCATGTGCTGACCACTTGAGTCGGTGATGATGATGCCGCGATTTCCGCCGAGCGTTCCGCTCGCGGGCATGATACCGATGGAAACCAATTCGCCCGCGCCAAAGGAGGTGTCGGTCGACGACTTGAGGTTGACCCCTGAAAAACCTTTGCTGTTGTCGACATCAAAGCGGACGGAAAATGTCCATCTGCCAAACTGCTGATTGCCATCCGAAAGCGTGCGATAGCCCGAGTGCGCGCCACGACTGGTTGATGTGCCTGCACGAACTCCAAAAGATTTCGCGCCATCGATCATGCGTCCGCCTGTTCCATTTGTGCTGTTTGCAGTGACAAGCAAGACGCCGCCACGTGATGAGCTCGTGGTGGTGTAAAAATTGTAGGTTCCAAATCCGCTGCCACCATTGTTGTTGGGTGAATTGTAAGAAAAGCTGTCATAAGCTTCCGCATCGTCGCTGGCACTTTTGCGCGTATGGGATGTGAGGTTTTCTCCAATGCCATATTCGATCCAGTAGCCTGAGGCGCGCCCGTTGGGATTGACCGTGCCATTGATGGTCGCCGCGGTCGTGCTTACCGGGCTTGCAGCGCCGGTGGTCACATTCGGTGGCGGATAACCGGTCGAGAAAGTTTGATCGCCAGAATAGGTGATGCCATTCGTGTTCCAAGCGCCAACGCGGAAGTGATAAATTTGTCCTGGCGTAAGGTTGGTGAGGGTGGTCGTCACCGTGGAATCACCGCTCAGCAAAAGATCCTGAGCCGCCGTCCAGTTGTCATAATTTTCACTCGTGCCGTACTCAAACCATGCGTTTGCAGCCGAGCCGTTTGCATTCACGGTGGCGCTGAGCGTGGCACCGGTGGAGTTCACGCCGCTTGCTCCGAATGAGATGATCAAGGGCTTCACCGCAAGCGTGGTGAATGATTGCACCGATCCGTAAATGACATCAGTGCCACTGATCGCCACGATGCGGAAAAAGTAGGTGGTGTCTGGGCTGAGATCGATGATCGATGCCCATTTGTCGAGGTTGCCGCTCGTGCTGCCGACATTCTCTGGCGTGGTGGTGTTGGACAACACATTTGGTTGCACTCCGTATTCAAAGTGGATGGCGGTCGGCACGCCGTTTGGGTTGACCGTGCCATTGAGACTGGCTGAGCCAGCCGTGACGAATGATGCCGCCGTGGTGGTGGCCTGC
The DNA here is from genome assembly GCA_049430745.1 of Luteolibacter sp. GTDB lineage: Bacteria > Verrucomicrobiota > Verrucomicrobiia > Verrucomicrobiales > Akkermansiaceae > Luteolibacter. The sequence goes on from JBMTCI010000023.1 coordinate 3,822, forward strand.
GGCAAGGTGGTGGAGGTGGTGAAGCTTTGGTCCGGCCCGTAGCTTGTACCCAGTGAATTGGCGGCAATTGCACGATAATGATAAGTCGTGTTGGCGGACAGTCCGCTGAGATTAGCGCCGATGCTTTGCGGCGAATTGCCGCTGCCGATTGATTGCGCGCTCGTGGTGTTGCCGTAGGAGTTGCTGGTGCCGTATTCGAATGCCACGGTGGTCGCAGATCCGTTCGGAGTGACGGCGGCATTCAGCGTCGCAGCGGAGATGGTGATATTGGATGCAGAGGATGAGTTGATCGTTGGGCGAGCAAGACTTGATGAAGCACCGGTGGTGAAACTCGACTCGAAAGCGCCATGGAGAGGCAGGCCGTCTGCGTCGGTGGCAGTGGTATCGATGCGAACCGTGTAAATCGTATCGGCGGTGAGATTCGATGTCGGCGTAAATGTCAGCACTGTGTTGCCATTGCTCCACGCGAAATTACCACTCGTGTTGGGCGTGATTGAAAATGCCGCCTGGGTGGTGGCGGTGTTCATCGCCTTGCTGAAATTCAGACTGATGAGAGTGGCCGGAGAAATGGCAGCTTGATCGTGGGACGGTGAGATCGTGTTGACCACTGGAGAGAGCTCCAGCAATTGTGGTTGTGCGACAAAAATTTTGTACGAGGTCGCGGGCACGCTCATGCCCGGTATTCCATCGGTGCCATTCGTGACTGTGAGTGTTTCGGAGGTATTGAGCGCGTTCGCCAGCACCGTGCCTGCGGGATGGATGGTCGGGCGCGCGGCGATGGATTGCGCGGATGTTGAGGTGTTGAGAACGACAAACACCTCTTCGTTGCCGAGTCGTCGCGCGTAGGCAAAGAGTCCGGGCGAAGAGAAATTTGCCCAAAGGTTTTCATGCGTGCCGGTGCGCAAGGCGGGGTAGAGTCGACGCAGGTTGTTGAGTTTTGCCACTAGCTTGAAGCGCGGGCTAGTCATGTTGAAATTGTCGCCGAGCGAGGGTCCGCTTTCGAATTGCCCATCGAACATGTCCTCGCGGTTGCTTGGATCGCCCGCACCGTTGAAGTCCTGTTCGGTGCCGTAATAGAGACATGGGATGCCTCGGGCCGTGTAGAGAAATGCCAGCGCGACTTCGAGCCGCTCAGGACTGCTGCCGGTGGTGTTCAAAAATCGAGGCTGATCGTGGTTGTCGAGGAAGGTGACCAACGACATCAGCGATGATGCATCGTAGTTGCTGGTGTTGAGATTGTTGTAACGCGATTCCAGCTGACCCGTATTGCCCGTGGCCGAGGCAAAGACGCTGTTGATTTGATAATACAGCGGGTAATCGAGGACCGATTCCATTTTGTAATTCGCTGTGGATTTTTGCCCGGTGTAGGATCCACATTTTGCATCCGAGCCGTCGTAGACTTCGCCGAACTGGAAAAAGTTTGGCTTGTCGGCCGCATTCGCTGCCGCGCGAATCCGCGGGCTCCAGTTGTCCCAGAATCCCATTTCGACATGCTTGACCGTGTCGATGCGGTAGGCATCGAAGCCGACGTTTTGAATCCAGTGGGAAAAAATTTCCGCCATGCGGTCGCGCACATAGCTTGTCTCGGTGCGGAAGTCATCGAGCGAAAGAAGCTCGCCGTATTCGACTTGTGTGGAGTCGCCCCAGTTTTGAGTGGTGCCGTTGTTATGAAACAGCGTTTCAAGTGACACGCCGAGTGCCGCATTGTCGAAAGGTGCGGCGTAGCGGAGCGAGCTGTTGTAGCGCAGCGAGTAGCCATCGGGCGGATATTTGAAATTTGGGAATCCGCCATCGCCGCTGTCGACGATGGTGCTGCCGTGGTTCACGACGACATCGTTGACCACCAAAATTCCCCGTTGGTGGGCGGCGTGGATGAAACTTTTCAACTCGTCGAGCGAGCCCATGCGCGGATCCGTTTGATAAAAGTCGGTGGCCGCATAGCCGTGGTAGTCGCCATTGCCGTTGAGCAGGACTGGCGAAATCCATACCGCGGTGGCTCCCAGTGATTTGATGTAGTCGAGCTTGCGCTCTGCGCCCTTGAAGTCACCACCATGCGCCCGACCGCCGTCGGCGGGGTTGAAATTTGGCGAAAGATTGTCGTTGCCACTGTCGCCATTGAAGAAGCGGTCGGTGATGATCTGATAGATGTTTTGATTGCGCCAAAAATCCGCCGTGAGTTCTGGCGTGTAGTTTGAGTTTTGCGTCAGCAGGATGCGGTCGAGTCGGAATCCAGGGTCATGCATCCAGATGTGGATTTGGTGATCGCCGGCCGAGGGGATATCGATGCTTACGGGCGTGCTTGAGGTCGGACCAGTGTTGGTCCATGTCCAGTTGTTGAGATTTTTCAGGCTCAGCACCGGGTGACTGGCGGTCGTTCCATTGATGCCCATGCTCACCGCCGTGTTGTCGGCAGTTTCCGCAAAGCCACGCAGCCAGACATAGTAAGTTCCCGGTCGGGTGAAATTGACCGTGTAAACCATCTCGGGACTCGTGTCGCTCCAGTTGGCGGTGACCGCTGAGCCATCGAGCGGGGTGGTTTCCATGAAGCCCGCGCCGGAGTAGCCTGGAACGCTGGTCGATGCCTGCCAAGAGTAGGTTACGCCTTCAATCGTGCGCGCCTGAACTTGCGGCGATTGCTCGGCTTGGATCATGACGATGCCGCCCGACTCGACAAAGCCCTGAGCTTGCAGCCCGGTGGGTGCGGCGAACACCACCGCCATCAGCAGGGTGCGCCATGTGACCGATGGATGCGTCCGCATGCGTCCGGTCATTCTGGGTCGTAGTGCTTTTGCGGCAAGCATCATCACGCGTCATATGTGCCCTCGTGCAAGGTCGGTTGCCTCGATTCGGGATCTTTGAAAGCCCTCGAAAAAATTTTTCAGTTTGGGCGTTTCTACGCACATGGAATGTTGCCAATTTCCTCATTGTTTGTTAGTGGTGTGAAAGATGGATCGCAGCCTGCCGCAGTTGGAATTCCGATGGACCTCCTGGCTGCGGGTTTTGAGGTTTCAGGCACCGGTCAAAGAGCGTCCCGCGAAGCAGGATGGCGGCCTCACGGCATGGTGCACTGAGGCATCAAAAGACCTCTCATTGCCAGAGCTCGCGCGCAAGGTGCGGGTGGTTTGGAATCCGCGCATGCAGACCACCGCCGGTCGCGCGTGGTGGCCTGATCGCACGATCGAGCTCAACCCGAAATTGCGCGACTGCCAGCCCGAAGAACTTTGGCGCACGCTCAAGCACGAGCTCGCGCATCTTGTTGCATACGAACGTTGCGGTCGTCGCCACATCGATCCCCACGGCGACGAATGGCGCGCGGCTTGCGCCGAACTCGGTATCCCGGGCGAGAAGCCATTTCACACATTGCCCTTCAAGCGCCGTCGCATGAAGCGCAACCACTCATACATTTGCCCGAACTGCCTCGGCATCATCCACCGCGTGCGCCCGATTCAGCGCGTGGTCGCCTGCTACGATTGCTGCCGCAAGTTCAACCGCGGCTCTTACCACGTGCGGTTCAAACTCATGAAGTACAAGCCGATTTAGGGCTCCAGATGGGGGCTGAAAGGCGTTGGTTCGCAGTAAAACCCTCAGATCTGAGACGCGAAAACCTGCCCTTGCGTGGATTTTTAGCGAAATTTCCCGAAATCGCCCCGATTTTTTCAACTTTGGGCTTGCGTCCGCCGCCGGAGCCCTCCTTTAATCCGCCCCCGCATTATGGCTAAGAAAAGTTGGATCGCCCGCAACGAGCGCAAAAAGCAAACCGTCGAAAAGTACGCAGAACTCCGCCGCAAGCTTAAGGCAGAGAAGGACTATGTTGGTCTCTCCATGCTGCCACGCGACGCGAGCCCAACCCGTCTTATCAACCGTTGCGAAATCACCGGTCGTCGTCGCGCATTCCTGCGTCGCTTCCGTCTTTCCCGGATCACTTTCCGCGAGCTTGCCTCGGCCGGAATGCTCCCAGGCGTGACCAAGTCCAGCTGGTAAGCTGGCACGGAATACGCTCTCTGTGGCGTGGAACGGAAACTACCCGGTCCGCGCCCTCCTAAATGCCGATTTACGAATACCGCTCTGAAGCACCCGAGGATCCCGAAAGGTCCTGCCGTGTCTGTGCCCGCGGATTTGAACTCCGCCGCCCCGTCGATCGCGCGCCCTTGGACGCTTGCCCGCTTTGCAAGCACCCCGTTCGCAAGGTCATCTCGCGCATCAACACGCCGACCATTACCAAGCCGCTCTCGGTTAGCGACGCCAAGAAAGCCGGTTTCACCGTGCTCGAAAGGCGCGACCAAGGGGTCTACGAAAAACTCTGATCCTGCAATTTCCCGATGGAGTTTCCCCTTACCATGGATTTTTTGGCATCGGCAACAAGTTTGCCGCCATCGGAATTTCCGAGCCTCGGCAAGTCCTTGCTCTACATCGTAGGCATTCTTTTTTTCCTGCTGCTCAACGCGTTTTTCGTCGCCTCGGAATTCGCGATCGTAAAGGTTCGCCCCAGCCAGCTTGAGGCCGAGGCAAAGAATCGTCCGGCCAAGCTCAAGATGGCGCTGCATGTGGTCAACCACCTCGACGGCTATCTCTCCGCCAACCAACTCGGCATCACCATTTCCTCGCTGGCACTTGGTTTCCTCGGCGAGCCCTTCGTTGAAGCACTCGTCGCGCCTCTGCTGCTGATGACCGGCTTGTCGATGTGGTGGGTCAAGCTGATCTCGTTTGGCCTCGCCATCGTATCCTTCACTTTCCTGCATGTGGTGATCGGCGAGCTAATGCCGAAGTCGCTGGCGATCAGCCGCTCGGTCTCGACTACCCTCGCGCTGGCGACTCCGCTCCATGCATTTTACCGCTCCGCGCACTGGGCGATCCGCGTGCTGAACGGCACAGCGAACTGGTTGCTCAAAAAACTTTTCAATATTGAGCCGGTCAGCGAAGGCGGGCACTCGCACTCGGCCGAGGAGCTCGCATTGCTCGTCACGCAAAGCGG
>JBMTCI010000024.1:0-8579 GCA_049430745.1 Luteolibacter sp.
CATCTTTCGACCGATGAGATCATCTCTCGCGGATTTGATGAAACCACCGTTCGTTGGATCCAACGCCGCGTCGATTTGAACGAATGGAAACGCCATCAGGCAGCTCCCGGACTTCGCGTCACCAGCAAGGCCTTTGGCATGGGTCGCCGCATGCCAATCGTGCAGCGGTTCAATGGCTGACCTTTGCCATCGAATAAATATTCAGCCTAAGCCTCGAACTCACGCGCGGGCGGTCCGCTCTCAAAGCGCATCATGTTGGCAATGAAGGTCAGCGGAATGTGCCCAGTTTCACCATTGCGGTTTTTGGCCAGCACCAACTCGGCCTTGCCCGCTTCGGCTTCCTTTTCCTCAGCGTCTTCGGCGTAGTAGGCACTGCGATAAAGTAGGCCCACCATGTCGGCGTCCTGCTCGATCGATCCCGACTCGCGAAGGTCCGACATGCGCGGAACACCGATGCTCTTGCCGCTGCGGTTTTCGGGTCCGCGGTTCAATTGCGCGAGAATCACAATCGGCACCTGAAGCTCCTTCGCCAGGCTCTTGATGCCGGCGGAAATCTCCGCGATCTCCCGCTCGCGGGAATTTTCCGCCTGCTTGGTACGAGATCTCATCAACTGCAGGTAATCGATCGCGATGAATTCCAATCCTTCGTCGCGCTTTTTGCGGCGGGCCTTGGCGCGCACTTCGTTGATCGTGATGCCCGGCGTGTCATCGATGAACATGCGAGCGGCGGCAACCTCCGTGGCAGCGCGCTGAATCCGCGTCAAGTCGCCCTTGTTCGCCTTGTATCCTCGCGTTAGGTCACTGAGTGCAAACCTTGCGCGCGAGAACACCAATCGCTGCACGATTTGGAACGCGCTCATTTCGCAGGAGAAAACCAAACTCGGCTTTGCCTGATCAATGCAGACATGCTCGACGATGTTCATCATCAGCGAGGTCTTGCCCATCGACGGACGGGCGGCGATGACAAACATTTCACCGGGCTTGAGTCCGTTGCTCATGCGGTCGAGTTCCTCATAGCCGGTCGATATTCCCTGCGCGCCTCTCTCACCCGCGAGCAAGGCTTGAAACTGATCAATCACCTGATCGACCGATTGCTTGATGGTCGGTGACTGAGAGGTCTCGGACCCTTCGCGAATCGCGAGAATTTTTGCCTCCACCGTATCGAGTAGACCCGCCACCTCGTCGGGCGAGTCATAGGCTTGCTCGATGGCCTCGTTGGAGTTCTGGATGATGGACCGCAGCACATACTTGTCCTTCACCAATTGCAGGTGATGACGAAAGTGCCCTGGGCTTGGCGCATAAGAATAAATTTCCGTCACCGCACCAGGACCACCAACCCGATCGAGCAGGCCACGATCGAGCAATCGCTGGACTAACGACACCAGTTCGATTTCCTGACCTTGCTGGAAAAGCTCTTCGATCATGCCGTAGAGCGTGGCATGACCCGGCAGGTAAAAATGCTCCTTGGTGAGTTTCTCCTCGATCGCAATGCCGATGTATTCCTGCGGCTCTTTGAGCATCGAGGAGAGCAAACTTTTCTCAGGGCCCACCGCATGCGGCAGCGCCCGCGTCACATCCGACACATCGGCCGCCGACTGCTGCAAGTTCAGTGGAGCGGCGGTGCTTGGCGTTTTGAGATCAGTCGGCATCTGGCTGAATTGCACAAAAGGACCCGTGGCGAGTCAATGTCGGCAAGCTGCGAACAAATGTGAATAACTCGAGGACGCCAAACGAAAGTCGCGCCCTTGCTCGCTAGGGTCGAACCCGCCAAGCTCTGCTCATGCGCGTGGTCATTCAAAGAGTTGCCGAAGCAAGTGTCAGCGTGGATGGCTCAAGCGTCTCATCCATCGGGCGCGGACTGCTTCTCTTGCTGGGCGTTGGTCCTGAGGACGCGGACGAGGACATCGAATGGCTATCCGCAAAAATTTGCGGCATGAGGATATTTTCCGACGCAGATGGAAAAATGAACCTGAGCGTCTGCGATATTTCGGGAGAGATTCTGGTGGTGAGTCAGTTCACGCTTTACGCGTCGACCAAGAAAGGCAATCGACCCTCATTTCTCGACTCCGCGCCACCGAGTCTTGCTGAACCTCTCTATCGGAAATTTTGCGACGCACTGGAGGCAAGGATCGGCAAACCCGTAGGTCGCGGCATTTTTGGAGCCGACATGAAAGTCGCGCTACTCAATGACGGACCCGTGACGATCGTGATGGATTCCCGCGCGAGGGAATGAATTTTTTTGATCAGCGAAACCACTCGTCAGGCCCAACAGGCGCGGGCAGAGGTCGATTCAACACACTTTTCTCGGCTGGAATCGCCAGGCGCTCTTCCAACTGCGGGAGCACCGATGAAATGCCATGCACGGGAAATCCATCGCGCGTGCGCAACCAGTGGCCCGACAATGCCTCGTAGGCTTTTTCGGCTGATCCAAAAATTTCGACCGCCGATGCAAGCAGGTCCATCTGTGGATTTTCCCAAGCCTGAAGCACGAAGAGCAACGCCTTCATCGTTGGCGTGTGGTTGATCTTGCCCTGAGCGTATAACCTTCTCGCTTCCTTGAGCGCCTCGGCTTCCCTACCCTCGACGCGAGCCAGAGCATAAAATGCCGAGCGCTTCACATATCCCAGCGCCTTGCCAGTCGCATCGGCCTTGCGATAAGCCTCCGCAGCCGCAGCAAAGGAAGCGTTCTTGTCGCGAAACGCAGGGAACTTGTTCGAGTCGGACAACAAGAAACCCAAACTGGCGAGCAGGCTCCAATCATCGGGATTGTTGCGAATGCCTCTTTCAAGAAAAGCCCGACCCTTGAGAATCGACATCCGCCACGCTTCGCGGCGACGCAGCGGCGGCAGTTTTGAATCGTTGATGTAATACGAGGCGGCGTTGTAAGCGAGGTGCCATGATCCTGTTTCCCAGTAGTACCGCGTGTGCGGTGCGAGATCGACAATGGTGCTGAAAGTGTCCTCAACATCATCCCAGCGTCGTTCGGTGAAATAAGTGAAGGCGCGAAGGTTGAGGAATGTGGCCACCAGGGTGCGCAGACCGCCTAGCGCCACCGCCGAACTTGTCTGGCCGATTTTTTCGCGCGTGCCGATTTGCAAGCTTGGCGGGAACAGACCCGCATCACGCAGGGATTTCCCAAGCTCGCGTTCATACGGCATGCGCGCCGCACCGAACGCTAAAAGCAGCACCACAAGAATCAGAATTTTGCACCAGCCTCTCACGGGATTAAAATTCCTTTTCCGCGAAAATGAACCACGATGCGAAAGTGAAAAATACCGCGTAATACATTCCGACCAGCGTTAGTTTTGCGACCGCGATCAGCGGTATTGCCTGACCCTCGATCACCGCGTCGATGACATTGAAGAGTTGGAAATCCGGCAACACGAGCGAAAGCAGCAAGGACGCAAAACGCGCAACAACCCCCTCGCCTGCCTCACCCGACTGCAGGTAGAGGTCACGCGCATCGGCTTGAAAGTGACCGATGAAGTAGATGAGGAAACTGACAATCGTGGTGAATAGCGTGCTGGTCGAAAAGGTCGAGATCAGCAGCGCCAGCGAAGCCATGATGGATGCCCGCAAAAAGACGGCAAACACCGCTCCCTGCAGCGAGGCGTTCGGCCCACTTTCCAGCGTTTCGTTGCGAAGCGAATCGGCGGCGTCCTGAGGCCAACCGAGCGCCTTGGCCATCTCCATCTGCTGCTCGACCACCAAATTCGTGCGCACCTGCAAGACGATCGACATCAAAACATCCATCAGCGCCAACGACACAAACACCAGCATCAGCACGCCGAGCAGTTTGCCCGCCAGGTAATCAAAGCGTGGCACCGGCTTGGCCAAGATCGTGTACAAGGTGCGATCCTCCGCATCCTTTGGCAGCAGCAGCGCAGTCGCGACCACCGAAAGAACGACCGAGAACAAGGTCATCGCACCAAGCGACCAACTCTTGATCGACCGCAACACACTTGCGCCCACGGCCTCAGGGCCTTCGTGTTGAGGCAGGTCGAAGAAATTGCTCGCGATCGCGATCACCGCAAAAATTCCGAGAAAGTAAAACACCTTCATCCTCACGAGTTGCGTGAAGGTGTGGGATGCGATGACCCAGATGCGGCCCGTGTGCGAGCCATGCGAGCCGTGCGATGAGGTGGCGGTGGTGCTCATGGTGCGTCTTCGCTGATTTCGCGCAGGAATAGGCTCTCGAGAGTCGTGCGCGGTTTGCCGGATCTCACGATTTTCGCACCAGGGCTTGATTCCACCAGCGCCTTGATTTTTTCCAAAAGCTCGGGCGATGCGTCGCGCAGCACGATCTCCGATTGATCCTCGATCGCGATGAGATCCTCGAGCCTGCCTTCGCGCACCAACTTGCCGCGAAAGATGATGCCCACGCGGTCACAGACTTCCTGCACTTGCTCCAACAAATGCGAACAAAGAAACACCGTGATGCCGCGTTCCCGAAGCTTGAGGATGAGGTCGCGGATCTGACGCGAGCCAAGCGGATCAACACCGGCGGTGGGCTCGTCGAGAATCACCAGTCGCGGTTCCTGCACCAAGGCCTGCGCGAGTCCGATGCGTTGCAGCATGCCTTTCGAATATCCACCAAGACGACGATCGCGCGCGCCCTCGAGGTCGACCAAGGCGAGTAGCTCGTTGACGCGATCATCCAAGGCACGACCTCGAATGCCGCAAAGCTTGCCGTAAAATTTCAAGGTTTCAGCACCACTGAGGTGTTTGTAAAAATAAGGATTCTCAGGCAAAAATCCGACCTCATCGCGCGAATCCACCTTCAGCGAATCGCGACCGTAAATCGAGCAGTGACCCGATGATGGCGCGACCAAGCCAAGCAATGCCTTCATGGTGGTCGATTTGCCCGAACCATTCGGACCGATCAGGCCGTAAACCTCGCCGGGCATGATGCGGATCGAGACATCATCGACCGCGCGCAAGGGATGGCGGCGAAAGGAGGTTTTGAACTCCTTCACCAGATTGCAAATTTCAACCGCAGGGGCGACATCGACCATTGGATCAGAGCCTAGTTTTGGACCCCACGCATGGCAACGGCCAAATGCGCATCAGAGGCAGATGCGACGGAACAACACATCGAGCGGCAGTTGAAGGCCGATGTAGAAATCGCCAAAATCGGCGTATCGCGCGGAAACCTCATCGAAGCGCATCTCGTACACGATCGCCTTAATGTCAAAGGTGTCCTTCGCCAAGAGGGTGACGCCCCACTCGAACTCGTCGAGGCCGGTTGAGCCAGTGATGAGTTGGAGGATTTTTCCCGAGTACTTTCGCCCAACACGGGCATGACCCGCCATGAGCTTGCGGCGCTCCTCAAAGCCGAGCGAGTACCAGTTGTCCTCACCGCTGCGGCGCTTTGACATCGGGTAAAAGCAAATCACCGGCCAATCGGGCAAGACCGGATAAAGGCGATGCTTGAGGTAATGGGCAATGCGTTGATCAAACTCGACCATGCCCGCCTCAAACTCCGCGCTGCCTTCAGACAGACCCTTTTCGCCGATCAGCGTCTCGCTCGCGTATTGCTCACGCGTGGTGGTGTATTCCGACGATTCGGTTTGCGAAAGGTACGAGTAAACCGGACTGAGAATCTCTGGCCCAAGCGACAAACTCAGTTGCTTTTCGTAGGCATTGAGCATTTGCAGATCAGGCCCAAGCAGCATGAATCCCAGATCCGCCTTCGGTGTGGTGACGGAAAAAATCAAAAGATGGGTGTTCGTCGCGGCGCGAATTTCCTGCACCAACTCCGTCAGCCTCGTCTTCGCCTGACGCTTCTCATCATCGCTGTAAAGTGACCACTGGGCATGATCGACATGATAAAACAGGTGCATCACATGCCACCCTTCGCGTGGCACGACCGGAGAGATTTCAGCGTCGGGCATGGCGAGACAATCAGCGACGATCGGCGGAAATGTCCATCTCGAAGAGTTTGGCCGATCCCTCTTCGGAAACATTCGCACCGCTGACCTCGTACACCTCGATCTTCCAGGGGTCGTTGCCACCCGTGCGATAAGCGGCGTGCATGCCGACATCGTCAAAGCCGGCGGTCGCGGCGAGGGTCACTTTTCCGTCGGCCTCAACCCGTCGCGTGATCGCATCCCCGACCGAATCGCCATTGTCGTCGCGGAACATGACCCGCAGCACGGCGGGGCCACCGGAGTAAGTCAACTCCAGCACCGGCAACAGGCGGGTCCCGCGCCTGACCACATCGGCATCAGGCCCCGAGCGCACCACATCTCTCCAGTAGGTTTTCGCCGATCGAACCGTCAGGTCTTTGCCAGCGATGGGAAATTTCACCTTTCTCGAGTCCTGCGACTCAACCGAGAGATTGTTAAAAGAGTAAATCAAGATGCCCGCAAAAACCGCCAGCAGGGTGACGATCAGCGCGGTCATGCCAAACTTTTCGAGCAGCGTATAATTCGTCCGCGACCTCGCCACCGCAGGGGCTTCCGTTGCTTTTGAATCAAGCTCAGCCGGTTTCTCATCGACCTTCACGAGCTCGACCATTTCCTCCGATGGCTTGGGCGTGGCCTGACTCTCAGCCGCTGCCTTGTCATCGAGCTTGGCAAGCTTCAGCGCGTCTTCCAATTCCTTGCCCGTGGCCTCACCACCATCATCAACCCACTTTTCGAGTTCATCGAACTCCTGGAAAAAACTCGAGTTCTTCGGCGCACCGCCAGCAGGTGCCGCTGCGTTGTGTTGCGGACGAATGTTGAGTCGGATCGGCGAGTCGCCTTGATTGCGCGACTCCTGTTGCACCTCGTTGAGGGCGACGAATGGAGGTTTTTTCTCATGGCTACCGAGTGGATTCTCCCTTGGGGCCCTCTCGGACTTGGTCGGCGGGACGCGTCGCTCGGCCGATCTGATTTTCTTGGTGGGCAGCCAATCGGTCGAATCGTCGTCGAGATTCCACAAACCACTTTCAAATGATGACTCATCGCTTTCCTTGCCAATAGGGCGATCTCCTTCGGCGGGAGGCACATCCTTCGGATCGTTTGGGTTTTCGGAACTCATGAATGGAGACTTGCGCGTTAGTTAGCCCCAAAGGTCCGCCTTGGCCAGCTTGAAGATGCGTGCGCTGATACGCAAATTTCCGGTTGCATGTCAGGGGTTTTGGGGGCATCAAAGTCCCAGCAACCACCTCCTCCCATGGCAGATCGAGAAGACAAAAATGCGGAAAACATCAACGGCAAATTCTATGTCGACAGCCAATGCATCGACTGCGACCTCTGCCGCGAGACTGCCCCAGCCAACTTTACCCGCGCCGACGATGAGGGTTACTCGTACGTTTTCAAACAACCGGAAAACGACGAGGAAGCCGCCCTCTGCCGTGAGGCCATGGAAGGCTGCCCGGTGGAGGCCATCGGCGACGACGGCGATGCCTAATCGCCATCCCCGATGAGACGCAAGGATCCATCCGACGGAATCCGCGAGGAAATTCTGCGCGAATGGAGAGGCTGCGACGAGGCCACTGATTCGAATGCCGGCGTCACGATCGCCGAAAAATGGATTCGCAATGTCCTCAAGTCGATCGGTGCTGGCGACGGCCTTGAGGAAGAACTTGTTCGCTCGACATGGAAGGAGCTGGCGGGTGACTTCATTGCGAGTCACACCGAACCGGTTTCCGTCCGCAATGGTCACCTCGTGCTACGCGTCACCCAACCTGCGATGCGCTTTCACCTCGAACAAATGAAACCCATGCTCCTCACCCGCATCCGCGAGCAACTCGGCGAGGAGCGCATCAAGTCGGTGAAGTTCACCCACGGCTAACAAACCATGTTTCGCAATCTCATCTTTGATTGGTCGGGCACGCTCGTCGACGACCTTGGACCGGTGATCGAGGCGACCAACACGGTCTTCGCACGCTACGACCTGCCGCCGTATGATCGCGAGCGCTTCCGCCGCGAATTTCGCCTCCCTTACTCGGAATTTTATGCGGAGCTGCTGCCCGATGTTCCGCTGACAGAACTCGAGGTTCATTTTCGTCCGGCCTTCAGTGCCGCCAAAACTCCAGTCACCGTTCTGCCTCACGCCCGCGAAAAACTCGAGTGGTGCACGCAACACGGCATCCGTGCCTTTGTGCTGACCTCGATGGATCCTCAGGCTTTTGAGAAACAGTTGGATGACTTCGCACTTCGCCACCATTTCGAAGCGACCTACTCGGGCGTCATCGACAAGCGCGACATGATCCATGAAATCATCGGGCGCCATCGACTTAAACCGCAAGAAACCGCCTTTGTCGGCGACATGACCCACGATGTGGAAACTGCGCGCCATGGCGGGCTTTCCTCGATCGCCGTCCTCACTGGCTACCAACACGCGGAGGTTCTCGCCGCCGTGCGTCCCGACCTCACCGTGCCAGACCTCGAGGTCTTGCGCCATCTGATGCACAAGCAAATCAGCGCGCGGCCGATCACCACCGTCGGTGCATTGATCCATGATGGCGCAGGACGCATTCTGATGATCCGCACCCACAAGTGGTCAGGCCTTTGGGGGATTCCGGGTGGAAAGATCAAACGCGGCGAGTCATCGATCGACGCGCTCAAGCGCGAAGTTTTGGAGGAAAC
>JBMTCI010000025.1:0-8550 GCA_049430745.1 Luteolibacter sp.
GGCGAGCGGGCGGTCGATCTTGTTGATCACGACGATAGGCTTCAGTCCCTCCGCCAGCGCCTTGCGCAACACGAAACGCGTCTGGGCCTGCGGTCCGCCAAAGGCATCGACCACCAGCAAAACGCCGTCGACCATCTTCATCACGCGCTCGACCTCGGCGCCGAAGTCGGCGTGACCTGGAGTATCGACGATGTTGATCGTGTGACCTTCCCAGTGCACCGAGGTGTTCTTGGCCTTGATCGTGATGCCCTTTTCGCGCTCGAGATCCATCGAATCCATGGCGCGCTCGGTGACGGCTTGGTTTTCACGGTAAGTGCCGCCAGCTTGGAGGAGCTGGTCGACGAGGGTGGTCTTGCCGTGGTCAACGTGGGCAATGATGGCGAGGTTGCGGATATTCAGGGACATGGAATGAAGTGGCCTTGCGGCGGGCCGGGGGCTATGCCTCGTTTTCACGCGCGTGGCAAGGCGGGATTGAGGGCAACCGCCCACAGATTTGGCAAAAATGCCGCAAATTCAGCCTACCCCGCAACAAGCGCTTGCGTGCAGGCGGCAGTCATGGAAATCGTGTTGCGGATGTGATTTGCTGCATCCATCGGAGAAATTGGTGATTCATGCGAGCGACCTTGATGGTTTTGGGAATGGTGATGTTGGCGGTGGCCTTGCGTGCCTCGCGCCGACGCATGATGCGCCGCATGGGTGCCATGGCCTATGTCACCGCGAGTTTTCTGCTGGTCTACTTTCTTACCGATAGCTGGCTTGGTGGATTGGCTGGCGCGGCCATGTGGGCATTCATGCCTTGGGTTGAATTGCTCACGCGCATTCGCCGACTGCGCTTGCCCCTTGAAAATCGTTTGAGTCGACGACCAATCCCCAACCCCGCCTATTTCCCCAATGCGTCTGAAGCGGCGATGGCCATGGAAGAGGCGGGCTTCGAGCATGTGTCCGACTGCGGATGGGACTGGGCTGGCATGCGGCAGTTTTTCAGTCTCTTCTGGCATCCCGAAGAGCGCGCGGTCTCGGCGGTTTGCTTGTGCGAACAAAGCGATGTGGTCTTCGCCTTCATCTCGATCACCTCGCACGATGGCGAAGGCCGTCTCTGGCGCACGACGAATTTTCCCTTCGCGCCCACGCTGCGTTGTCCGCCCGAAGTTCGATGGAACCATGTGCCCTGCGGGAAAAATTGTTTTCACGAAATCCTGCGCGACCACCGCGCGTATCTCGAAATGAAAAAAATTCCGCTGCGTGAACTTCGCGTTCCCGACCCAGAACGCATCGAGGAATCGGTCGAAGAAGAAATGCGCCGGCAGATTCAACACAACCTCGCCTGCGGCATCATCAAGCACTCCGGCGACGGCCACTTCCGCTACTCAAAACGCGGACTCCTTTTCCTCTGGGGCCAATACCTCAAGGACATGCTGCGTTTCTGTTAATGCGGTTGAGGGAAATTGCCTCTTCTTGAGGCCAAAAATCGCCGATTTTGTGTTTGTGCCCTCTAGATGATCGGACTAGGCTATCGCCGTTCGACCCAATCGATTCCATGAAGCGTCACATTCTACTCCTCAGCTTGGCAGTGCCATTTGCCCTCACCGCAAACGCACAAACGACCTTCACCTGGACCAAGGGCAACCCAACGGGAGCCAACCTTGTGAGCAATCCTGATTTGTGGACGACCTCATCAAACTGGTCAGGCAATTCCGTACCATCCTTCGGGGAGGACAACATCGTTTACTACTCCATCGGCTCGGGAAGCCTGTTCTCTGGGTACAACACCTCAATGAACGGCGATCGCACGCTTGGAGGCATCATCTTTGGTCAATCGGGCGTCAGCTATGGAGCCGCTGCACGGATCTACATCGACAACACCGGCACTCTCACTTTGCAGACTTCGTCGGACATGCCTGTGATCGAAGTCAATTCGACCACTGCCGATATCTTTGCCAATATCACTGGCAACCAAGGGCTTTATAAAACAGGCAGCGGACGCCTCAACCTGAATACTACCGCCAAAACCTATACGGGGACCACCCATGTCAACAGCGGTAGCTTGCTGGCCGCCGCAGCCTTGGCCTCGCAGGATTTCGTGGTGGATGAGGACGGTGAGTTGTTTTTCAGCGGTTCATTCATTCAAACGGTGAATTCGATTTCATCGGTTGGGACGATCAAGGTCAGCTCAGGAGCCACCGTCAATGTAGACTCCTCGCTCGACAATACGATTTCAGGAGTCATCGCCAACGGCTCAACTGCGGGCCACTTGAGAAAATCTGGCACCGGAAGACTCACGCTCGAATCAAGCAACACCTACACCGGAACGACTGGCGTCTATGGTGGCGTTTTGGAAGTAGCCAGTGGGGCATCAATTGCGCGCGGCGCAACTGTGTATAACGGCGGCACCCTTCAAGTGGACGGCGAAATCAGTCAGGCTGGCTCATACACCACCACCATTCAATCGGGAGGCACCCTCACCGGTAGCGGCATCATCGGCGGTGCAACGACATTTCAAACTGGCTCGATCCACTCACCTGGCAACTCGCCTGGCATTCAAACATTCGAAAACAACCTCACCTACCAGACAGGCACGGTCGTGGTCTGGGAATTGGACGATAACACGGTGGACGCCTTGGATCGCGGCATCAATTTCGACGGCATTGATGTGACGGGTAACCTTACCTTCAGCGGCACGACTACCATCAACCTCAGCTTCAATTTGACCAACAGCTTGGTCGATTGGACCAACGCCCTATGGGGTCAGTCGATTGAGGGTGCCAACGGATGGAAAATATACGATGTGGGCGGCACCCTTACTGGGGGGAGCAATGTCGTTCTCAGCGCCGCCAACACTTGGTTGGATTCAAACGGGCTGGCGCTTGGCTCGGTTAGACAGGACGCCAACTTTTATCTCACCCAAGTGGGCAGTGATCTTTACCTGAACTACACGGCACCCACCGTCGTTCCAGAACCAACCATGGCTTTGCTGAGTGGCATCAGCGCACTAGGCCTTCTTCGCCGTCGCCGCTGAACGAGCGGCAAGAGGAAGCGCATTGATGGACGGATCTTACCGTTTATCCACTCAAGCGCTAATCCATCCCAGAGCCACCACTCCCGCGATCGCGAGGCCGATGGCGATGCGATACCACGCAAATAGCGAGAGTCCGTGACTTTGCAGGTAGTTGACCAGCCACTTGACGGCGAGCAACGCCGAAACCGTCGCAGCTGCAACGCCCACCATGATCGGTATCGCGCCATAGGTGTCCCACATGAGTTTCGCCCCGCCGAACCACACATCGTAGGCAGCATCAATCCCCTCCACCGGCCACACGGCCTTCTTGGCCGTCGCCGCAGTGAGCGTCAGAACGCCAAGCAAAAAGGAAAATTCCACCGCCGCCGTCACCGACAAACCAACCAGCAGACCGCCGACAATTGTCATCAAGCTGCGGCTCGTGCCCGGCCACATCGCGACGCATTGCAGCAGGCCAATGATCAATGCCAGCTTCCATGTCAGCTCACGCAAATCGCGCACGCCCGAACGCGCCGGATTTTTTTTCCGCCATGCGATGGCAGCAAGAATGAGCACACCGCCCACGATCCATGCGAAGATAACCGGCCACATGCCGAAGAGTTTCGACTCAATCCAATCGTCGAACATGAGGCCAAATACCGCTGCGGGAATGAAGCCGGCGATCAGCGCCAAGCCGAGTCGCAAACCATCGCGATCGCTGCCAAGCATGCCGCGGATCACGCCCATCACCCGCTCGCGATAGAGCCCGAGCACGGCAAGGATCGCACCACCCTGAATGCAGATCGCAAAAGCATCGGCCGCGGCCTTTGCTGCCTGACCTCCCGAGCCAATGCCCATGAGTTGCTGCGCGACGAGCAAGTGACCAGTCGAGCTGATGGGAAGGTATTCGGTGATGCCTTCGATGATTCCGAGGATGAGGGCTTGCCAAGCTTGCATGATTGCGCGCTCACTCTGGCGCGGCGGCGGTCAAACCTGCAAGGGTTTTGCGGTTGAATGTCGAACGCGCCCAGCCGAAGTTCCGCGCGGTCCATGAAAAAAAGTTATCTCAAACTGGTGCGAAGCTCGCTGCGGGCGATCAGGCATCCGCATCTGCGTGACCGCGCGTGGTGGCGAGAAATATCAGGACCCTTCGCCGACCGACGCCTTTGGATCCCCTGCCGCGACACAGTCGCCTCGGGTCTGGCGATCGGCATGTTCTTTTCGCTCATGCTCATGCCGTTCCAAGCCTTGGCGGCCACACTGCTGGCCATGCGTTTTCGCGCGAATGTCCCCTTCGCTTTCGCCGCCTGCTGGATCAGCAACCCGCTCACCACTCCTGCTATTTTGTTTGGTCAGTTTTTTCTCGGGGAATGGTTGCGTCACACACTCGCCGTGCCCATGCCTCACTTCCTCGCGCAAGTGCAGTTCCATGTGCCGAAGGTTGGCATGTTCAATGCCGCGAGCTTCGTGCTCGGCATGATCGTTTCGGGCGTGCTTGCCGCGCTGCTATCGTACCCGATCGTGCACGCGTTCTCGGCACTCATGCCGCACCACCTGCCTGTGCGCCGGTTGAGAAAAAACAAAAAAGCAAACGCCAGCACGGCCGAGGCTTAAAAAGATTTTCTCAAATGCGAGGGCAGGATGTTGAGCTGCTCGCGGTACTTGGCAACCGTGCGACGCGCGACCTTGATGCCCTGTTTCGCAAGCGCTTTCATGATCGCTTCGTCGGACAGCGGCTTGGCGGGATTCTCCGACGCGACCAGTTGCTGGATCGCCTCACGCACACCGGTGTTGGAGACCTCCTCGCCATCACGCGTTTGATACCCTGTCGCAAAGAACGAACGCATCTCCACCAAGCCCTGCGGCGTATGCAAATACTTGCCAGCCACCGCCCGCGAAACCGTCGTCGCATGCATGCCCAACTCGTCGGCAATCTCATTCATCGTTAGCGGACGCAAATGACGCGGACCCTTGTTGAAGAAATCCGCCTGATGCGCGATGAGCTTGTGCGCAATCGCCAGAATCGTTTCCTGTCGCAATGAAATCGAACGAATGAGGCTGCGACCATCGCGGATCTGATCTCTCAAAAACTGCCTTGCCTTGGCATTGACCCCGTCCTTGCCAAGCATGTCTTTGTAAAAATCATTGATCCGAAGATCGGGCAAATTTTCTCCCGTGAGGCGCGCCGAGAGACTTCCATTTTCGTCTCGCTCGATGATCACATCGGGCTGGATGTAGGGATTGCCCGATGGATTGAAATCACCGCCAGGATTTGGCGTAAGTCGACCAATGCGCGTGGCCGCTTCGGTGATGCGCTCAAGGCTCGTGCCAAGCGCCTTGGCAATCTGCGGATGACGCTTGCGCGCGAGGTCTTCCAAGTGATCGCGCACCACCTTGTACTCGATACTTTCCTTGCCGCCCTTGCGTTCCAACTGCAGCAGCAACGACTCGGTGATGTTTGCCGCCCCGACCCCCGCGGGATCGAACGATTGAACGAGCCGGAGGGCTGCCTTCAAACTCGGAGGCTTGATGCCAAGCCTGATCCCCAAGTCCTTAACGGGCAAATCAAGGAACCCGCGCTCGTCGAGATTGCCGAGGATGGCCTGTGCCGCCTCACGCACGGACGGATCAACCATCGACAGATCAAGTTGCTGCTGAAGGTGCTGCTGCAGCGTCACCGGCGCCACAATGGATTCGTAAAAATGCTGACGCCGCTCCTCGTCCTCACCCGTCCATTGCGACACCCGACCCTCCAGAATTCGGCTGTCACGCCAGTCGTCGTCGGTCTCGTTCAGATAGACAAGCGAGTCGGCCTCATCGAGATCGCCCATCTCGGCATCGAGCGAAATCGACTCAGTCGCATCCTCGAGCACCGGATTGGTCTCCAGCGCCTGCGTGATCATCTGACTAAGCTCCAGCGTGCTGGCTTGGAGGATTTCCAAGCTCTTGCGCATCTGCGGCGCGAGCGTCTGACTCTGCGACAGCGACTGATGGAGCGAAACATCCGACATGTTTGGCGGCTTTGGGCCACCGACATGCTGGGCGAAAGTCGATCCTTAAAGAAGCAAAATACATGCCAAAATTAAAAAAATATAAACCATCAGGATTTCGCGGCATACATGCTGCAAAACTGCCTCCAAATCACGAATTTTTCGGGATGCTTATGGTAAATCGCGTTTCCTGACCCGGGGTCGAGCTGACTTGAATCGTCGCACCGTGAGCCTCGATCGCGCGCTTGACGATCGAGAGCCCGAGCCCCGTACCTTTGATCTCGCGCTGCGAGTGGTGTTTTTCCACCCGATAAAAACGGCGGAAAATGTGGGGCAGGTCATCACTCGGGATGCCGATGCCGTTGTCGCTGACCCATACGCGATAGGCATCCGATGTCTCCTCATAGCCAACCTCGACGCGCAAGCCCGGATGAGGATTTTGCTTCAGCGCGTTTTCGATGAGATTGAAAAACACCTGGGTCCAGTAGAAGCGGTCGCCGTGAATGTGCAGACCTTTTTCCGGCAACAAGTTTCGCACCTCGGCCCCTTGATTGCGAATGACCGATTCGAGACGCTCAAGCACATCGCTTACACAAGAGCTGAGATGAAACGGCTCATGCTTGAGCGTCGATGCCTCGCCGGATTCGAGCCGTGAAATCACCAGCATGTCCTCGACAATGCGCGAGATGCGGTCGGCGTGTTTGCGCATGATGCCGAGGTAGTGACGAGCGATGTCGCGCTCGTCGAGCAAGTCGTCCTCAAGCAAGTTTTCGAGATAACCATTGATGATCGCCAGTGGCGTTCGCAGTTCGTGCGAGGCGTTGGCGACGAAGTCCTTGCGGATCTGCTCGGTCTGATGCTCGGCAGTAAGATCGCGGATAATGACGCGGGTGGTCGAACCACTGCTGAGTGCATTCGGAAGTCGCGCCGCATCCACGCGCCATGCATTGATGCCGCGGTTTTCCGAGTCTCCTAGGGGTGAGCTTTGTTGCGGCAGCACAAGGTCCGAGCGCACAGGGTCGCCGGTTTGGATGCACGGCAGGATGGAATCAATCAGACGCGGATCGTGAAACGCTTCGCGGATATGACGACCGCTCAGTTCACGGCTACCGAAAAGTTGGTGTGCGGCGGCGTTGGCAAATCGGATTACTCCCTCGGAGTTGACGAGGATGAAGGCGTCACCCAACGCGTCGAGCAGGAGGTTGCGCTCATTGCGCGCCTGCTCGGTTTCACCTTGGCAGATTCGGGTGAGTTCCAGCTCTCGTGATTTCATTTTTTGCGCGAAGCGTGCGTGGCGGACATTGGACGATATCAACGCCACCAGGAAAATCAGGGCGGCGATGGAAGCGATGATGGCGAACGCGGTCATTCTTCGGGCTGGGCGATGCTGTAGCCTATGCCGCGAATCGTGTGAACCCAAGCCTCATAAGCGCCAAGTTTCTGACGCAACCTTTTCATGTGAGTATCGAGCGTGCGACTGTGGGCCGCGTCGCTGTAGCCCCAGACCGTTCGCAAAAGGGCATTGCGCTCCTGCGGCTTGCCGGCCCGCTCGGCCAAGTAAAGCAGGAGCTTGAACTCAGTGGAGGTCAACTCGACAGGCTCGTCACAGAGGTAAAATTTCAGCGAGTTCTTATCAAATCGAAAGGGCCCGTGCTCAAAATCGACCGAACCGGGTGCCGGATCAGCACGCTTGAGAATGGCCTGCACGCGCAGCAACAACTCCTTCGGGCTGAAGGGCTTGGTGAGGTAATCGTCAGCCCCCGCTTCAAGCCCGTGAATGCGATCCTCCGTCTGCGCGCGGGCGGTGAGGATGATCACGGGTATGTCCGCGCAGCGCGGATCGCGGCGAATCTCGCGAAACACCGAGTAACCATCGCGCCCGGGCAACATCACATCGAGCACGATCAAATCCGGCCGCTCACGCAGAGCCAGCTCGCAACCTTTGATCCCATCATACGCCTTGAGCACCTCGAAGCCTGCGCGCTCGAGGTTGAAACCGATCAGGTCGGCGATGTCCTGTTCGTCCTCAACAATTAAAATCCGGTGCATTTCGGGAACTTAGGCGGTTGGGGCAGGTGGCGAAAAACCATCGCATGTGACAATTTGGTCACAAACGGCTGATCCACCGATGCCCCATACTTTCAACGCCAGAGCGCCAGTCGCCAACACTTTTCGTGGGCGTGAAATTTCCACTCACTGACCCGCAAGCCAAGCATCGATGCCGCCTTGCACATTCGTCACGCGAACAAATCCGCTCTCCAGCATCAACCTCACCGCGCGGGCCGAACGGGCACCGGATTTGCAATGAACGATGATTTCCCGATCGCGAGGCAGCTCGCTAAGTTGAGAGGGCAACTCGCGCAGCGGGATCAAGCACGCGCTATCGATTTGCGATACCGCATGCTCATGGGGCTCGCGCACATCGATGAGCAGCCCATCGAATCCATCACTCAAAATTTCCCGCAAGCGCTCGACCGTGATGGTCGGAATCTCATCAGACGAAACTGGGCAGACCATCGAAGCCTGCGTTTCGGCATTGGCAACGGAATGGATGCTTGGCGATTC
>JBMTCI010000026.1:0-8346 GCA_049430745.1 Luteolibacter sp.
ATTTTTGCAAATGGGCCCTCATGCGGCTAGGTTTTCCCCGTCGACTCCCCGTCGAACCGCACCAACCGCTTTCATGAACTCACCCGTTCGCCCGTTTTCTCAAAATCGTTTTCAACGATACCTGATGCTCCTATCGCTCGGCTGCATCAGCACTTCGCTACACGCGAATGTGCTCATGTCGATTGGTACACCGACTGGCGCGAACACCAAAATCGATTCTTCTAACTCATACACTTATAACTTCGGGATCACCTCCGCTGCTGCGGGTCTGAGCCTTAGTCAACTCAATATGCAGATTGGCAAGGCACCCAACCAAAGCCAGCCGATCATTGTTGAGGTCTATCGCGGATTCGGTGGCAATGCGGTGGGCAATGAGCTCATCCAAACCACTGAGCTTTCGCCCTCCTCCTTCACTGGCACACAAACCAACGCCTACACGCTCAATCTTTCATCGGCCCTTTCGCTCGCTCCTGGAGCTTACAGCGTGAGGATCAGGTCCAACGCCACAACCACCACCTCCTACCTTTTCCGTGATGGATTGCTGGCACTTGGAGGCGGTGTCGTGAGCGAAAATCAGTGGATTCAAGACAGCAACACATCGGGCACCGCAGGCACATCCATCGTCCCTGCGAATGGCTACATTCTCGCCGATCATTCTTCGAGCACCACCAGTGTCGATCTTGGGCGCTATCACGCCAACAGCAGCGGCGCGAGTTCCTCAGTCACCCTCAGCAACAGCGCTCCAGCGACCACTGGCAGCGTCACTGAATCCCTCACTGTTTCGCAAGGCAGCCTCACTGGGAATGCACTGGCCTCAAACCTTCCAGGCAGCTACCTCACCCAAGGATCCAATCACGCGGCGACCGTCGGCATCAGCGGCTCGGGCTCGCAGAGCGGATCAGTGCAGTTGAATTTCAATTCGGTCAAAGACGGCAGCAACTCGATCCGCGCCACCAGCGATCCTGTCAGCGTCGGCAGCCGCACGATTTCGCTCAGCGGCTTCGGCTACACGGGTCAATCCGAGTGGAACACCAACGCCAACGGCTCATGGAGCCTCGCCAACTACGCCAACTGGGACAATGCCGGCGGCACCCCTGGAATGGACGGCGCGGCCAGCGTTGGCGACACCGCACTCTTCGGCAGCGCCGCCACCGCCGATCGCACGATTACGCTCGACGGTAACAACCCGAACCTCAGAAACCTCACATTCAACAACGCCTCGGCCGCTTACACCATCGCCACAGGCAGCGGCGGCACCGTCACCCTCGGCAACGCAACCTACGAAGGATTGCTCACCAACACCGCAGGCAGTCACACCATTTCCTCAGGCCTCGCGCTTGGCAATGATCTCACCGTGAGCAGCGGCACAGGCAGCTCCTTGCGGATCAGCGGCTCCATCAATGGTGGTGGTCACGGCCTCACCAAATCAGGCGCAGGTCGTCTCGAGTTGTCGGGTGGCGGGAGCCTCGGCGGCGACCTCATAGCCACGGCTGGAACACTCGTCATCAATGGCGCGAACACCACCACCGCCAGCAGCACGACCATCCAAAGCGATGCGACGCTGATGGGATCCGGCACGATCGCGGGCAACACGACCATCTCCGGCGTTCACTCCCCCGGTAACAGCCCTGGCGTGCAAAGCATCGAAGGCGATCTCACCTACACCGTGGGCTCATCCGTCGTGTGGGAACTCATTTCCAACTCAGTCTCTGGCCGTGGCACCTCCTACGACGGCATCGATGTGGACGGCAACCTGATCTTCAGCGGTGCGACCACCATCAACTTGGATTTCGCTCTTTCAGGAAGTGCTGTCGACTGGTCCGACAGCTTCTGGGACACCAGTATCGTCGGTACCTCAGGTTGGAAAATCTTCGATGTCACGGGCAGCATCACCGGATTCCAAAACCTCCAACTCGCCGCAAGTTTGTTGCTCGACGGCCAAGGCGATTCTCTCACCTCGGTGCGTTCCGATGCCTCCTTTGTTCTCTATAAAGGTCTCGATGGTGTGTACCTGAATTACAACGCCGTACCCGAACCTTCGGCCGCCATCCTCGCGGCACTCGGTACGATCGGTTTGCTTCGCCGCAAACGCCATTGAGGCGTTTGCATCGTGAGGCGCGCGGTGCTTTGCTGTAACCCAGCCCGCAATTCCCTGCGAATCTTCGCTTTGAACTACGGCATCGGGGCCGTGGCTGTTGGTGATCCAAGCGGCATGGCGGTTTCGCTGCTCACCATTTGCGGATTCGGCGGTGGGGAAATGGGACCATGACGACTCGGTGCGTGAGTGATGACCACCGGCGTTCCGACATCCACGGCATCAAACACAATCGGCACAAAATCCTTGGGCAAACGAATGCATCCATGCGAAGCGGGCTTGCCGGGCTCGGGGATGAGACCTCCATGCATGCCAATGCCGTACGAGGTAAGCCTCATCCAAAAAGGCATCGGCGCCGGCACATACTTCATGCCCTTGGGCACGCGATCACCCACCTTCGCATCGCCATCGACGACATTGCCAAACTCATCTTCGATCCAACCGTACTTGTTCGAGTACTTGTCCTCGATTTTTTCCATGATGCGATAAGTGCCCGGGCGTGTGCCATGACCTTCCTTGCCAGTGGCCACATACGACCATCCGATCGGACGACCACCGCGTTGATACTCCGCGATCTGATCAGGCAGGCTGATGCGAACCGTCACTTTTCCAGGTCCACCATCGTCATGCCATCCATACAGCACCGGCTCGGGCGGCAACTGGGGCTGCTTCACCTGATTGACACCGCAGGATGAAAAAACGGACGCGCCCACCAAAATCGCAAAACCCGCAGCCATGCGTTTGACCGCAAGTGGTGCGGGTATCGGGCGAATGAAATTTTCAGTGGTCAAGACGAGTCAAAAGGGTGCGTGGGCGGATGATCTAACGAAGCATGCCAGCTGCGTCAATCCCTTGCAATGCCAGCAGCGCGGCCTTATGAGGAGCGCGCATGGTACGGTTCTCGATCTTTGGCATTCCCGTGGAAGTTCAGCCCTTCTTTTGGATCACGCTGGTGCTGATCGGCGGAGCTTTGGGAGCCGACTCGGCCTCGGCGATTCTTCAAACCCTGCTCTTTGTGCTCGCAGGTTTTATTTCGATCCTAATCCACGAATTGGGTCATGCCCTCACGGCACGCAAGTTTGGCGCCTACAGCTCAATCGTGCTGCAAGCCTTTGGCGGCATCGCCCAGCACAGCGGCGTTCGCCTCAGCCGACCTCAATCCTTCGCGGTCACCGCCGCAGGACCCTTGCTGCAAATCGTACTTGGCCTCGCAGTTTGGTACAGCCTCCCCCACCTCACAGAACTCAAACCGCATGCGCTTTATTTTTTCCACACCCTCATGAGCATCAGCTTCATCTGGGCGGCTCTCAACCTTCTTCCCATCCTGCCACTCGATGGCGGTCAAATGCTTCACGCCATCCTCGGCCCAAAACGCCAAAGCATCACCCTCTGGACTACGATCATCTGCGCAACGCTGATCGGCACCTTCGTTTTCCTTCAAACCAAAAGCGTGATCTTTCCCATCTTCATGGGACTCTTCGCATGGCAGGCATGGCAGGCGTTGAAGAGATTTCGCTGACTCTTATCACTTCGATGTTCAACGTTGGATGTTGGATGTTCACTTCAACAAAAGCCTCAAGCCCGAGAGTAGCGCAAATCCGGTGATCATCCATTCAAAGGCCGCTTGCGGCACATGGCGGATCAACCAACGCCCGCCAAACACGCCGATCACCACGCCGGGCAGAAGACGCAAATTTTCCATGAGGCTGGCGCTGTCGATCAAGGCAAGACGCGCGTTGAGCGGGACCTTGATGAGGTTGATGAGCAGAAAAAACCTCGCACCGATGCCGATGAGCTCCATCTTTGGAATCTTTCTCGCCGCAAGGTAGAGTTGAATGACCGGACCCGCCGCATTCGCGAGCATCGTCGCGATGCCGCCGATCACACCAACGCCACTGCCCAACCAATTCGATTGAATCGCACGATCAATGCCGCGAAATTCAAAACGCCGCGCAAGTTGCACGCCGACCATTGCCAGCACGCAACCGCCAATCACCCGCCGCGCTATTTCATCAGAAATCCAACCGAGCACCCACCATCCGAACGCGAGCCCAAGGAGCGCGGGAGCAATCAAGCGCCACACAGGTCGCCACGATCCATGCGCGGCAAAGGCGGGATACGCAAGCAAGTCGGCAGCGATCAACAATGGCAAGGCCAAGCCCACCGACTCACGAGGACCGTACAACTCGGCCAACAATGCCACCGAGAGAAGCGAAATACCGCTGAAGCCAGCCTTCGATAATCCAATAAAAAATGCGGCCAACAAACCGAGCAGGAGGAAGGACGACATCGCCCGCCCACCATCCGTCAATCACCATCGGCCGCAAGCACAATTCAGCCCTTGTCAGACAGGTCTCCCCCGACAAGGGCTGAATCAAATTTCAAAACGGATCAGCGAAACTACTTGGGCAATTCACCCTCGACCGCTTCCTTGATTTCCTCCGCACCTTCTGCCGCTTTTTCCGCTGCCTCCTCGGTGGATTGTTCAACAGCACCCTGGACTTCCTCGGCGGCCTCTTTGACTTCTTCCGTGGCTTCCTTCACCTCGGTCACGACAGCCTCCTTGGTGGCTGCTGCCTCCTCGGCCACATTCTCTGCCGCTTCTTTCACACCTTCGGCCACCTGCTCGGCGCCGGAGCTGACTTTCTCGGTCGAGCTCTGCTTGATCTTGTTGCAGGAAGCAAACGCCCCCAGCAGGGCGATCATGGGAATCCAGTATTTCATTTTCATGTCTTTTATTAGTATGGGTTCAGAAACATCATCTGACATTTCAGCTGCAAACTTCTCAACCTAAACACGGGAAGTCAAAAAAAATGGAGAAATTTAACCGATCCATGATCGCGGACCTTGCGGCAGAATAAAAACTTGCTGTTAGGCCGACTTGCACGAATTCGCAATTTACGCAGCGCTTCCCTGTGATCATCTTGCCGCGTGCAACAAGCTGGAATTCGCGAGACAGGAATCCTCATTCCCGTCTTTTCAATGCGACGCAGAGGAGACCTTGGCATCGGCGACACCGCAGCCCTGCGCGAGTGGATCGATTGGGCGGCAGAGATAGGTGTCAGCTTCATCCAGTTGCTGCCGATCAATGAAAACGGCGCCGACGAAAGCCCGTACAGCGCGATATCATCATGCGCGCTCGATCCGATTTATTTGACTCTCAATACGGCGAGCATCCCATGGCTCAGTGAGGCCGACTTCGCGCGCGCGGCGGACAAGATCGGCGTGGCTCGCGAAGCGGCGCGCGTCGACTACCCCACAGTTCGGCGCGTGAAACGCAACCTGCTTGAGTTGGCATGGACTGAATTTTCATCGGCCGCTCAAGCACTGGGCGATGAATTCAAAGAATTCAAATCCGCTGAAAGCGACTGGCTCGATGACTACTGCCTGTTCCGCTACCTGATGGAGATTCATGGCGAGTCGCTCACCTGGGACAAGTGGCCGCAGAGCAGCAACACGCCGGAAAAAGCGCGCGAGCATGTGCAGTCCCTGCGCGAGCGCGACGCCGCAGCGGTCGATTACCGCCTTGGGTTTTTCGCCTTCGCCCAATGGCTCTGCTTTCGCCAATGGCGCTCCTTGCGCAAGCATGCCGATGAACGCGGCGTGAAGTTGATGGGCGATGTGCCGATCGGCGTGAGCTGGCACTCCTGCGATGTGTTTTTCAATCGCGATGATTTCCATCTCGAGTGGTGCGGTGGATCCCCACCCGAAGGCATGAGCCAAAGCGATCCTTTCTTTCAGCAATGGGGGCAAAATTGGGGAATCCCACTGTATCGCTGGGATCACATGCAGGCCAACGGTTTCAGGTGGTGGAAAAGCCGCATCCGCCGACTCACTGAAATTTTTCGCATGTTTCGCCTCGATCACATCCTTGGATTTTATCGCATCTACGCGTTCCCATGGAGACCCGAGCGCAATCACGAGTTCATCGGGCTCAGTCATCATGACGCCGCCGCAAAAAACCACGGCATGCTGCCCCATTGGTTTTTGCGCCCCGACGACACGGTGGAAAACAAGGCCGCCAACCGCAGCGATGGCGATATGCGACTGCGTGCGATTCTCGATGCCGCCAATGGCGCGGAAATCATCGCCGAAGATCTCGGCTGGGTGCCCGACTATGTGCGACCGCATCTTTACGACCTCGGCATCACCGGCTTTCGCATCCCGCATTGGGATTGCAACGAGTTCGGACATCCCACACCTGGCAACAGCTTTCCCGAAAATTCCTTCGCAACTTACTCCACCCACGACCACGACCCGGTCAACGGCATCTGGCGCGGATGCCAACACGCGCTACGACGCCATCACGAACAACCCGACGAAAACTCGGGCTGGCAAGCACACGGCGCGCACAACACGCTGCGCATCCTTTCCGAGTTCGCCTCGATTCCCATGCCGCCCCACGGCCCCTGCCCGCCCTTCACCGAAGGCATTCGCCTGCGCCTCATCAAGGCCTTGCTCGACTCAAATTCGCGCTACGCGTCACTCATGATCACCGAGCTCTTCGCCATCGACGAGCGCATCAACACACCGGGCAGCACCAACTCGCACAACTGGAGCTTCCGCCTGCCATGGACGCTCGAACAAATCCGCGCCGATCAACGCCTCAGCGAAATTTGCCGCAAATTCGCCATCGCCATCAGCCTCAGTCGCGGCAAATCCCCGTATTGACGATCCATCCGGCGTCCGATTGACTTGACCAAGCCCCCCACCCTTTCCAAGCAAATGTCCAACGCGCTGCCACCCAAACCGCGGATCATCGGATCAAAAGTCCGCATCTGCATCATTGCCTCAAAATACAACGAGGAATTCACGGACGCGCTCGTCGACAACACGCTGAAGGAAATCGAGGACATCATCCCGCAAGCGCGCGTCGATCTCATCCGCGTGCCTGGCGCGTTTGAAGTTCCCGTGACCGTTGCCTCGATGCTCGCCCGCAATCATTTCGACTGCATCATCGCGCTCGGTCTCATCATTCGCGGCTCCACCGCCCACGCCGATCTCGTCGCACGCTCGGTCACCGAATCGCTCCAGCAACTCGCGGTTTCTCATCTGAAGCCGATCATCAACGAAGTCCTTTTGGTCGAAGATGAAAAACAGGCCTACGCCCGCTGCATCGGATCCCAAATCAATCGCGGGCGCGAAGCCGCGCGCGCTGCAGCATCGATGATCGATGTCTTCCGCGAACTCGACCGCTCCATGCCGCTCACCAACGACGGCAAAAAACGTTATGCCTAGTCCCCGCCAAATCCGCGAGGCCGTGGTGCAGTTTCTTTATTGCGCCGATCTCGAAGGTGGAGCCAACCCCGCCGCGCTGCGCGAACCATTTTGGGACTTTGTCTCGGAATCGGATCTCCGCAAATTGCTCATCGCCACTTTCCGCGCCGTCCACCACCTTGCCAGCGGTCGCGAGGAACGGCTCATCGAATTTCAAAAGCGCGCCGATGCCGCCATGCCACTGCTCGCCGCAAACCTTGCCACGGAAAAACTTCCGCCCGTGCTCAAGCGCATCTCGCGCCTCGAGTCGGACTGGAGCCAGGCCTTCGATCTCCTCGAGCATTTGCCCAAGGATGATGACGATGCCTCGGTCGCCTCGAAGTTTGCACCTGCGCTGCAAAAGCTTTTCCGCATCGACCGCGAGCTTGCTGCCGCCCGCGCCGACTTCATTGATGAGGCCGGACTTCTCCCCGCACTGCGCGGCACACTCGAGCCGGTCACCGCATCGATTCGCCGACTCCAACGCATCTCCGACCGCATGCGCATGGTCGAGGAACCCGAAAAATTTCCCGAACAAAGCGACCTCGCCAAACTCCGCGACTCAAAATCGGAACTCGCCTCACTGCGCCAAACCAGCGACTCATGGGTCGATGCGATTCTCAATCACAAGGATGCGATCGACAGCAAACTCGGCTCGGTGATCGAAAACTACGCACCCGCGCGCATCGATCCCGTCGACCGCGCGATCCTTCGCCTCGCCACCCACGAACTTCTCCACACGAGCACTCCGCCCAAGGTCGTGATCAACGAAGCCATCGAACTCGCCAAGCGCTTCGGCACCACCGATTCGAAACGCTTTGTGAATGGCATCCTCGATAAAATTGCGGGGCTCACCAATGTCACTACCGCCGATGGCGCGGCTTGAAAAAACCAACCCTCGTTGAGGTCATGAACCAGCCCGCACCCTTCCAACAACGCGCGCTGTGGAACGCGGCCACGGGCATTTCGATCCTGATCCTTGGCACTCTGATGGT
>JBMTCI010000027.1:0-8209 GCA_049430745.1 Luteolibacter sp.
CTCGACCCCATCCCACTTTGCCACGCGAATGTCGGAAATTTTTTGCGGCTGATCATTCACCGAAAAAAATTGCAGGCCACTGCCAAAGACTTCCTTCTTAAAATCCGCATCCTGCCACTTCTTGCAAAGCTTGTCATTGATGTACAAACAAAGGAGCCCCGTCTGTAGGCTTGCACGGATCTCAACCTTCGCCTTGTTGGCCATTGAAAGTATGGATGAGCTGCCTATGCCCAAATAGTTTTGCGTCGAACATTTTTTAAGCCGGTAGCTTCCGCGCTGAATCGTCAATTCATATCCCTCATTCGCCTCTTCGCTTTCCACATCACGCACAAATATCAATATCTTCATGCCACAGGAATCGCCTTTCCAATCAAGCCGGAAAGACACCGCGCACGATAGAGGCAATAGATCATCGCGACCAATGCTCCCGACTCCCGAGGAGCGAAACGCCGACTCACCATAGGTCCACGCCTGTTTTTCCGTGCTTTGACGCCAACCGTCCATGCTTGTTGGTCCGCGATACAACAAGTCGGCAACCGCTTCGATCCGAGCACTGGTAATCATCGCCCGATTGAACGACATACGGCCGCCAAAGGGCGTGTCCAGCACCACTGCCTGATCATCCAGCGCAATCAGTTTTCCTCTCACGACATCGCCATTGCTTAGCTCGAGAATCAACTCGCTGCCATTCGAGCCTGCCCCAGGATTTTCAGGCATCCGAAGCTGGTCAATTTTAGCGATCGGAAACGAGGTGGCTTTTTCAAGCGCGGGAGAATTCCACATCAGTTGATCCACCGCCATCGACTCAAGAGATCCAGTAAGGCGGTCACCATTGGTGAAAAGAATTTCCGCATCACCTGCCGACACCGATGCCATTCCCCCAACAAGGGAAAGAAGCAGCGCCGTTATGCCATGCAAAAACATCTTCATTCGGTCATGCTCTTGGCTTTGTTTGATGTCACCTTTTCGATCGAACGCAATTGACCCCGACCCAGATTCAGTACTCCCAACAAAGGATGATCCACCGTTGCGACATCCTCCGCAAAACGGCATGACGCAACCCGAAGAACGCCCCCATCCGCTTGACGCATGAGATACGTGGTCTTGTCGAGCAGTGAGTCAGCCTCGCGCTTCTGCCCAAAATAAACGGCCGACGCATCCACCTCAGGCAACTTGATCAGCCTTTCACCAAAATCACTCTTGAACCGCAGCACATGCCCTTTGTCCTCGACGGACATTCCCAACAACTCACCGGTCCAGCGCTCGTTCTGACGAGTAATCAGACTATCACGATCTTCCGTGACCAACCGCTCGTCGTGAGCACTCACGAGCGGCGCCTCACCTTCAACAATCTCGATTCCGCGAAGCGTTTGCGTCACCCCATCGGCAGCCTGACTCACTATTGCCATGCCAGCACCTTTCGGCGCCGACCCTACAGGATCCCTAAATTCCCCTTGAAGTTTGCCGTTCAGCATCAACCTGAAAGTCGAACTCCGTCGGTCCACCTGCAACTCAACAAGTAGTTTTTGATCAACCGTGTTCTTGGGAGTGCGATCTTGATCACCCCATTTAAAAGCCATCATCTCAGCATTCATCCATCGATTGACCACGCGAGTTCTAGGCAACTGATTGACGGATGCTATGGTCGTGTAACGCCTGTCCTTGGAAGACTCTCGCTTGAGCTCCATGCCAGCTGATCCATATTGCAAATAATAACGATCACATCTCTCGCCCGCAGCGACCAAAGGATCGCAAAAAAACAACTGAAAACTTGGCGCTTTGTTTTTTTCCCATCCCAGTTCGAATTTCAGATCGAAGCGCTCTGGAAATCCAATCTCGCGCTGAGAATGAGCCTGACCCTGCGCAACCAAGGCACCATTGTTGAATTTCCAACCTGCTTGCTCATTGTTCGCGCGCTTCCAATCGTTGTCATCGATCGGCCCTTTGTACACTGGATGTTTTCCACGAGCAGCGAGCTTCATCGCCGCCACATGACGACGCTCTATGCGCAATTTGCCAAGGGCTGATGAGTCCACCATCACTGCTTCACCATTGATCTCAACAATCTCGCAAGGAATCACATCGCCGTTGACCAATTCGAGCTTCACTGATGGCAAATCCGCCTCTGCTTCGGTCACTGCAAATTTGACATTCTCCACCATCGCCCCTCGCACCCGCAGCGGCTCGCGCGACAAATCGCTTTGCAGTTCCATCGTTCCCTCGCCGTCGATCGACTTCAAAACTCCGGTCAATCGCTGAGCCCCACTTGTCAGGGTCACCACATCAGCACGGGTCATCCCTGCGCATGCCAAACCGACAAGCGCACTGACCCATAGCAAAAATCTAACATCAAAATTCATCGTCCCAATCATCAACCGCATGCTTGCTGCCATCAAAATCCAACATCGCCGCCGACTCGAGCGATAAACCGCAAGACCCCAAAAGCGGGTGCATGATTTCAATTTTATCGCCGTTGCCGGAAACAGGCCGACCGCTGATCACTCCCATCGGGCTGAATCTCACCGCCATCGATGCGGTGGAACCATCCTCCTCCTTTCGCGCGAGGCGATTTTTCGCAAAGCGAATTTCCGCCACATCTTTCAAGGGAAACGCAAAACTACCATGTCTCGCCTCGAGTGTGATTTTGCCGCTTTCATCAAGGCTAAGCACCCTGCCCGAATATCGATCAACCCCGTCGACCATCAACACCACATCCTGATCCTCGATCTCCATGCTGCGGGCGGAGTCTGGCATGCCATTCCACTCGGAAACCATGATGTCGGAAATTCGCATGGAGATATTTTCACCATGCGCAGCAAATGCGACTCCCCCACCCGAACTGCGTTTCCTACCAACCTCGTCAGCAAGCATACCCGCCTCGCTCCACTGCATGGCGAGCTCACCGTCGATGAACAAAGAGAAGGAACCTTCCGCGAGATGACTGCGAATCTCGATGCTCGTACGCCCCAAATCATTCATGCGTGAGCTGAGATTGCCCGATTGAAAACGCTCGAGCTTTGGACTGCCGTCATCGTCGACAGCGCAACGGTAAAGCATCACATAGTTCGAATAAAGTTGGAGGATGTAACCATTTCCACATAAGCGCGCGAATTCGGCCACATCAGCCCAGCCCCATGTAACGAGGCGTCGTCGCGGTTCGTCATTTTCCTTTGATTTGGCAAAATCCAAATGAAAGCCAACCGCCAAACCAAGTCGGCTTTTCCATGCCAAATCAAACTTCAAGACCGAGCGCTCCGGCATGCATGACTCGCGATAGAGCGCACCACTGCCACGCCCCCCACGCCAATACCATGCCGCACCCGAAAACACCCAATTTCCATCCTCCGCAGATGGCTTGGCGTCGGCCTCCGCATCGACCACCGAGTCCGACTTCGACACCTTCCACTCATCTTCGGCAAAGGGTCCGTGATAATGCAACCTTCCACCAAAAGGATTGGGCGCAAGCAATGAAACGGCATCGCGTGGAACCCGCAAATCACCCGCATACACTGTATCGAGAAGCACGGTCTTGGCATCGATTGATTTGATCACTCCCGGGATGCGGTCACCATTCACCAAGCCAAGGTGTGAAATTGTCCGTAATGGATTTTGCTTGCCACCGCTAAGCACCACATGACGCACGCCACCGGCCTTGAACACAACCGGTTCATCGACGTCGTCACGCCGCCAATTGACCACTCCACCCTCACCAAAACCTTCAAATTTCCCACGCAACTGATCACCGGCGGAAAAACGAATCAGATCATCACCACCTGCCATCAACATGCCAGTGGCACTCATCCACACCACCATGATCATCGCGGCTTTCATTTTTCGTAAATGGGTAAAAAGCGGAAGTTCAGCGCGAGAGAGAGAAGCGCGCCTGCGGTGCTGAATGACGCACCATGATTGCCGGGAAAGGATCCGTCCGATGACTGGATGATCGAAAGGTAGCGAATGTTGCGATCGTTCCAATCCTTCCACATGTCCTCGTCCGCATGAAATAGGGCCTGCGACATGTAGTACTCGAAATAGTACGGATAGTACTGGTCGCGAAAATCGAGCTTTTCCTTCAGATATTCGAGGCTGGCCTGAAATGCTTTCGAATCAGGCTCCTTGGCAAGTGAGTGGCAAAGAATTCCGATGGCGGTCAAAGTGGGCTTGCCACCACTCAATGAGGTGTATCCGTACGAGCCGTTTGCCCCACGATTGTTCACCAGATAGCCAAGACCTTTGCGGATCGCTTCGTCGGGAATCGCGATGCCCGCATTCCGGGCCGCAAAAAGCGTCACGAGTTGGCATCCGGTAACGGTCGTGTCGGCATCATGGCTTTCAGGCGTATAGCGCCAACCACCAGCACGATTGCGTTTCTGAGCCATGAGAATGAGGTCAACTGCTTTGCGCAGTGCAGATTCGATTGCCGGATTGTCAACCTGGCCATATGCCTCCGCCAATCCCATGGTCGCAAAAGCATGATTGTACATGCTGGTTCCGATGTAACCGTTGGATGGATCCTGTTGACCAATGATATATTCAATGCCTCTGCGGATCTTCATGGCGTAAGGGCCTTCGATCGGATCTTCTCCGTGGGCAAGAAACGCCGTGACGCACAAACCGCTCACGCCGGCCTCGTTGCCCCCGTTGTCATTCCATGAGCCATCGGCGCTCTGCGATGCGGCAAGGAATTTCATGCCCTTATCGTAAATGATCTCCACCATTGCAGGTACCGCATCCCTGCGCCTCTCGATCGGATCCTGCGCCATGGCGCTGCCAATCGTGCCAGTGATCATCACAAGCCAGATCATCAAGCGGCGGTGAAAATTTTTAGGCATTGGAGAAAATTTCAGCATGCGATGATTTCCAAATCGAAATTCATTTCACCAAATTCTCGGCGCCTCGGTTGTAGGCATCAAACATCTTTCTGAATTCTGCGGGAATTTCCGCTTCTCTCGCACCCGATGCTTTGGGCACGCGCCGTTCTTCAGTACCGCCTGCACCCGCCACCGCATCGACCTGATTGCCATCACCCGACTCACCGCTGTTGCCAGTCCCCGGATTCTCACCAGCCTTTCCATCCTTGCCCTTTGCTTTCCCCTCTCCCTCAGGCTTGCGACCCATCATCCGCTCCATCATGTCCATCATCGCACTGCTCGCCTCGCATTTGCCTCCTTGGCATTGACGCTCCTTGGCCGCTGCATGGATTTTTTCGATGATCTCAGTCTGCACTGCAATCGTTTCGCCACCCGTGTCAGCATTCGCCAAGCGATCGGTGGCCTCATCCATCAACTTCTCGACCTCCTTGAGCAACTTGATCAACTCAGGCAGGGTTTGCTCGATCGTGAGCTGCTGCACATCCGCTGCCAGTTCGTCCTGCGAGTCGGCCACCGCCGATGCACCCTCGAGGTGCTTGGCGACTTTGTTTTCAAACGACTCAGGATCCGCGCCTGCTGTTTGAGACAAAGCGATCCCGCACGCGAATATGAGATGGAAAAATTTCATCGTTCTCTCGGTGTGTTTGGAGCTGAACCCATCGATCGCCGCATTTGCTCCAGCACGCGGGTCTGCGCTCTGAGGTCCTGCTCGCGTTGAATCATCTTCATCACACGCAGCATGAATTCGAAATCCTCATTTTCCGAATCTGGCTTTCCGCACGAGCCACCGCTGCCGCCATTCATCGCATCACCCAAGACACCCGCCCACTGATTGAGTTGATCTCTCCACTTTTTCGCCTGCTCCGCCGCGACAAACGAATGATTTTTTGCCAAGGTCGCACGCACCCCTTCGAGCCCGGAATCGATCTCCGATTGCTTCATCGCATCCATCAGCACCTGAATCGGCTCCGCCTTGGTGCGGGCGAAATAATGCGCAAGATCCTCCTGCAACCAGCGCAGATCCGATGCCGTATCCGCTTGTTGTTTCGAGTTCTCCTCGATCTTGCGGGCATCAGCCGGATCCAAGCGCGTGGCTGAAACCCCAAGCATGCGCTCGAATCCCTCCTTAAGCGAATCGACAATGCCAGCCTGCTCACCCGCCGCCTTTTTCAATCGACTGACAAAGGTTCCAGCCTCAAGACTTCCATTCGCATCCTTGGCCTTGGCGATCGCCTCACGCATCTTTTCGAGTGCCTCGCGCTGACGCTCAACGGCATCCTTCAAATCCTTGGAGCACTTTCCCGATGAGTTCGAAGCATCTCGCGCGTCGGACAATTTTT
This sequence comes from Luteolibacter sp., assembly GCA_049430745.1. Taxonomy (GTDB): domain Bacteria; phylum Verrucomicrobiota; class Verrucomicrobiia; order Verrucomicrobiales; family Akkermansiaceae; genus Luteolibacter. Next base: position 6,212 of record JBMTCI010000027.1, read on the forward strand.
CCTCAACCTTCGGAATATCGCGACTGGCAAGTTCGCGCATCTCCCCCTGCGCCTCGACAATCTTGCGCAGCGTCTCCTTGTCGATCTGACCATTGCGCGCGGCATCCTTTGTGAGTTGCTCCATTCGCGCCGCCATTTCATCAGCACGACGACGACTTTCTGCCTCCTCACTCGACTGCATCTCTAGCTTTCGACGATTATCATCCTTCGAAAGTTCATCATCACTCAACTGTCCGAGTCTCTCGTTTTCATCCAGCAATCCAGTTTCGCGCCGAGCAAGGTCTTCCAGGTCACCAATCTGACGATCAAACAAATTTTTTAGCATCTGCGCATGCTCGTCGCGTGATAGCACATGCAAAACCAAGGGTTCGGAATACGAACGCGCGCGGCCGGGGAAAAAATCCTCGGCATACGCTCGCAACAAAATCTTTTGCGGATCAATCCCGAATGCCGCCGGTGAAAATGCGACACTCTCCAGCAACCGCTCAACACCCGCTGCGCCAGATGCCAATTGCATCTCACCCTTCGCCGGCTTGCCCGCACTAGGTCGCGTGAGCTCACCCGTCCACTCGATGCCCACCACCCTGACGCCAAAATCATCCTCTGCCAGCAATTCGAAATCCACACTCTCCTCTGGCAGCATGACCTTCTGACGCTCGATGCCTTGAATATAACACAAAGCCGCAGCGTCCTCGGCACCGTCAACTCGCAAACGATAAGCACCCGCTCCTTCCAAGCCATCTTTGTCGGTCCACGAAAATGGCACCTCGCAGGAAACCGCCCCCACCTCGTATTCACCGCTTCTTGCTTCTTTGCCATCGATGATCAACCCACCCTCAAAAGGTGTGGAAATCCCACGATCATCATCCTGCGAAATCAACGCCGCAGGGCCATAGGCACCCGATTGCAACTCGCGATCCATGCGCAGCACAAAGCGTACCTTGCTGCCCGCCACCGCGCTCACGACACCCGATGCGCAGTCGACCACTCGCTCACCCAAGCCCAAGTACGCGGGCGGCGTCACCACCGCCTCAGCTTCCTTCACCGCAGGTCGATGCCGAGGCTCAATGCGCATGGCATGACGCATGTCGCCCGCGCGAAAATCAATCGTGCCCGAGGATTGCTGACCCGGAAAAACAAAACGATATGCTCCATCTTTCAACTCCGCCACGACCTCGGGCTGACCTTTGAAACTGCCACTCGCACGCGTAGGCTTGCGCTCGGAGTCCTTTGCCAATTTTAACTTCACCTCGAAGGACTCGCCCAATGGCACGACCATGCGCGATGGCGCATCGACCAATCGCGTAAAAGTGTAGCGTTCGGTTTTCGACAAGGGAAACAACCACCGCAGAAACGCATTGCTTCCCGCCTTTGGCATGAGAGCAAACGCCATCATCGCCGATGCCGCCAAGATGATCGCGAGCATTCCCCATCGGCGGTGACTCGACGGCGGCAAGGCCTCATCCAAGGATCGCGACTCCAACTCCGTCGATACCGCCCGCATCGCTGCCTCACGCAATCGCGGCGAAAGCGTATCCTCTCTCTCGCGCTGATCCTGCAGTTCAATCACTCCCAGCAAGCGATCGCCCAATCCCGGATATCGACGCGCAATCAGTCGCGCCAGCTGCGTTTCGCGACGCTGACGCCACACCCAGCGGTGCAACCAGTACGGTGCGAAAACCGCAAACAGGGAAATACCGGCGATCAGAATCAACAAACGCAACCACGAAGGCGTCGGCCACACGCGATCCATCACCAGCACCAACAAATATGACACCAACAAACCAAGAAGCCCTGCCACCAAGGCCTCCATCATTTTGAGTCGCCACAAGCGCCGACGAAAGTCCGCCAGCCGCTCATGCAGCGATCCGGGTATCTTTGCCCTCGGTGATGGAGATGACGCCATGGTTCAAGTGGACCTAAGCATTCAACAAAACAAATCGCGGCCGCGCAAGACGGCCAATCGCATGAAACGATATAATCTCACCCAAGTGAGCC
>JBMTCI010000028.1:0-8174 GCA_049430745.1 Luteolibacter sp.
ATGAGACACATCCATGAAGCAGCGTCGCGGAAGGCGTCGATTTTTGCAGCGGTCGTCTCGGCGGATTTTGCTAGTTTGGTTGATAGCGCACCGAGGGTCAGTGGGCCAAAAGCGGCCAGGTAGCGTCCGACATTGTAACAAAACGAAACGCCAGTAGCACGCAGGCGCGTGGGGAACAACTCGGGCAGGTAGATTGAAAATCCGGCAAAGACCGAGAGTTGGAAAAAGCCCATCAGCGGAGCCATCCACAGGATGTCGTTCGGGCTGTTGATGTTTTGAAACACGAAGACCGTGACAAGCAAGGCGCAGAAGAAAAATCCGGCGAATGCTTTTTTGCGTCCGAGTTTTTCGGTGATGCGTGTGAAAAACATCATGCCGAAAAATGCGCCGAGGTTGAAGCACAGCAAGTTGATCGACATCCAGATTTGTCGACCTTTGGTCACTTCCTCCGCTGTTTTGCCTGCGTCCTTGAGGTTGTTGGCGATGATGTCTCCGACCAAATCGCTTGAGAAGACCCCGATGCCCCAGAGTCCGATCACGCCAGCGCAGGAGAGGATCATGCCGAGCAACGCGTGCTTGCGCCATGTGGCGTGGCCGAACAGGTCCCGATAGGATCCGACTTTCTTGCCAGTCGCGAGAGCGCGATCACGCGAATCCCTCCAGGCTTGTGGCTCCTTCACGCGAAGCTGGATCGTGGCCACAAGAAATGCGGGTAAGGCGCCAATGAGGAACAACCATTTCCAGTAACTGGGCGATTGACCAAAAGCGGTCAGTGCTATCGTGAGTCCGATCAGGCCAGCCGCGACATTTCCCACCGCTGAGAACGATTGCAGCGAGCCCAGCGCGCGGGAGCGGACGTCGCCTGGCATGGTGTCCGCCAGCAAGGCCACGGCGAGCCCGAAGACGCCACCGACACCAAGCCCTGTGATGAAACGGTAAATTGAAAAGTCCAAGAAAGAGGAGGAAAGGGCCGACAAGCCTGTGGCCACCGAGTAGAGAAGCACCGTGATACCCAACATGCGGACCCTGCCGTAGCGGTCACCCAAGGAACCGAAGATCATACCTCCCGTTGCCCATCCGAAAACAAAGACGGAGGTCGAGAGGCCGACATAGAAACTTTTTTCTTCCTTCTGCGCGGCCGTGAGTAGGGCATCGAGCGCGGGGCTGCGAGCGAGGTTGAAGAGTTGTTGATCAAGGCAATCGAAGACCCATGCCAAGGTCGCAACGGTGTAGACCAATTTCTGATAGGGCTGGAGTTTTGACCACCAGGATTGTTGCGAGCTTGATAGGGATTCGGATGGGTTGGACATGGTGTTGATGGATGGGTTGGAAAATTTTGGTGATCAATTTAAGGCATTGAGAAATGGAGGTACTGGGCGATCAAACGGATTTCAGTCAATTGTCTGTACGGCTTTTCCTGCTTTTCTCATGGGTTGGAGGAACATAGGGTCTTGCACGCGCAGAATTACGGCTATCTAGTAAACGCATTACAAATTGGCTGTATGAAACCGCAACTCCAAAAACCAAATATCCCATGAATTTCGGCATCATCGGCGCGGGCATGATCAGTCGCTTTCACGCGAAAGCGATCGCAGCAATGGACGGATGCGCCCTCCGTTCAGTTTTCAGCACCCGCATCGAGGCGGCGCAGGACTTGGCGAGCGAGTATGGTGCGAAAGCATACAGTGACATCGAATCATTTCTAGCAGATGAGCAACTCGAAATCGTCACGATCGGCACGCCGTCCGGAGCTCATCTCGAGCCAAGCATGGCCGCCCTGAATGCGGGCAAGCATGTCATTTGCGAAAAGCCTTTGGAAATTTCGGTGGAGCGGATCGATCAACTCATCTCGCTTGCGAAGCTGCGCGGCAAGACCTTGGCCGCCATTTTGAACCGTCGATTTCATCCTGCCATGGATGCATTCAAAAACGCGGTGGATGGAAATCGTTTTGGCAAGCTCACCTCGGCTTCATGTTATGTGAAATGGTTTCGTGATCAGGCCTATTACGATTCGGCTGCATGGCGGGGCACCTGGGCGCTTGATGGTGGTGGCGCTTTGATGAATCAATCCATTCACACGATCGACGCTTTGCTGCATCTGGCGGGTCCCGTGAAATCGGTGCAAGCGAACACGGCCTGCCTTGCTCACAGCGGCATCGAGATCGAGGACATCGCGGTGGCCATCTTGGAATTTCAAAATGGCGCGCGTGGCGTGATCGAGGGTTCGACCTGCTCGTGGTCAAAGAAAGGTCATCCGGCGCGCATCCAACTGTGCGGCACGGAGGGTTCGGTCTTCATGGCGGATGAGGCACTCGAAGTATGGGATTTCATGCACGAGAAGCCCGAGGACGTGGAAATTCAGCGCACTCTGATGAGTGGTCAATCGGCTGGCCTCGGCGCAAATGACCCCAAGGCAATTTCCTTTGGTCAGCATCAACGGAATTTTGAAGAAGTCGTCCAAGCGATCAAAGAGGGCAGGGAGCCATCGACATCCGCCAGCGAGGCCCGAAAATCCGTGGCGCTCATTCGTGCCATCTACGAAAGCGCCGCCAATGGCGGAAAGAAAATCGAACTCTGATATTTCGACATGCATCCATTCACCCGATTCACCGGCTTTGCCGACGAGGCATCACGCGACCTTGAAAAACAAATTCAGGCCACCAAGGAATTGGGTTGGTCGGCGATTTCCGCACGCATGATTGGCGGTCATAATATCCACGACCTGCCAGAGGAAGATTTTCAAAATGCAGCGGACCGCCTTGATGAAGAGGGAATTCAAGTGGTGGAGTTCGGATCGTTGATCGCCAACTGGGGCAAAAAAATCAGCGGCGATTTTGATGTCACGCTCGCCGAGGTTGACCGTGCGATTCCGCGCATGAAACGGCTTGGCACTTCATTGGTGCGCATCATGTCCTATGCGCAAGAGCCTTGGGGTGAGGATCAGCATGAAGCCGAGCGCTTTCGCCGCTTGCGGGAAATTGTCCGCCGCTTCGATGGGGCGGGAATCACTGCGGCCCACGAAAACTGCATGAACTGGGGCGGTTTCTCGGCTCAGCATTCCTTGCGCTTGATCGATGAAGTGCCGGGTCTGAAATTGATTTTCGACACGGGAAATCCCGTGTTTCAGCGCGATCGTTCCAAGTCCGATCCGCAACCCTGGCAGGATCCCATGGAGTTCTGGCGGGCGGTCCGCGAGCATGTGGTTCACATCCACATCAAGGATTGCCGCAATCCGGTCGCCGACGGAGTCGAACCCGAGTACACGATGCCCGGTGAGGGTGATGCGAAAGTCGCCGAAATTTTGTCCGACGCTTTTTCACGCGGATACACGGGCTTCATCGCCATTGAGCCGCATGTGGCGACGGTCTTTCATGAGAAAGATCCCGAGCGCGTGAATTGGCAGCAGTGCTACGACTCCTATGTCGAGTACGGTCAGCGCATGGCCTGGCTCGTCGCTACGCTGGATTGATTTCTCGCGCCCGAAAATCTTCTTACAGTTCGCGGATGCGGATGTTCTTAAACTCCACCCACATCGGGTTGCCTGCGTGAATTTGCAATGCGAGCACGCCTTCTAGGAGAGCAAGTTCGGGGTGATTGTCGGTGAAATCAAGGATCAGGCGGTTGTTGAGGTAATGCTTGATGTGATTGCCCTCGGCGATGATCACCACATCGTTCCAGTCATCGAGCTTGAAGAGTTTTTCGAATTCGGCCTCTTCGATCAAGGTGCCATGAACTTGCTTTCCGTCCTTTTCCCAAGTGGCCTTTTCGCCCGCGAGGCAGATGCGCTTGCGCTTGCCACCTTCGTCAAAAATGAAACCTGAAACATTGGGAAATCTCTTCTCGTTGCGTAGCTCGTGTTGATATCCTCTCACCACCCACTGGTGTTTTTCGTTGGCACCAGTGAAGTGCTTGGAGCGGTACTGGATACCGGAGTTGTTGGCGGCGGTGCAGCGATAGGAAAGGCGAAGTTCGAAATTTTTCGTGGCGCCGTCTTTCCAGATCAGGAAGGTGTTTGATTTCACGGGTTTTTCGGCAGTCGTCTCACCGCGAATGACGCCATCTTTGACGGACCAGACGCTCGGATCACCATCCCATCCGTTCAGATCCTTGCCGTTGAAAATACTTTTCATGACGGCGGATTCTTGAGGGGCTGTGTTGGCATCCTCCGCAAACAAAGCGAGGGGAGCAAGGCATGCGAGGATGGAGAGGAGATGGCGTTTCATGGGTTGATTACGAATGGGTGAATGCAGTGATTGTCGTCTTATCCTAGTTGCTTGCAAGATTTAGATTTGTTGTCTGCTGACTGACTATTAGCAGTCGTAGGGATCCATTACTTCCGACGAAGCTTGGTCACGCGTCCTGTGATGTTCCAATCCTGCACATACAGGTCGCCGTTCTTCGCAAATGCAATGCCGTGTGGAGCGGTGAAAAATCCGGCCACTTGATCCTGTGGCATGATGTTGAATTTCGCCCATTGAGCGCGGTTTGGGTTGTCGCCGAGAAAGGCTACGGGTGTGCCGGACTTGTCCAGAATCACGACGCGCGACTCGAGTTCGGCCACGGCGATGAAGTCGCCATAGAAAGTGACGGCACAGGGCCGGCGTAGATTTGTCGCATGCACACCGATCCAGTTTCCTTCCAGATCGAGATGGCAAAGTCGGCGGTTTTCGCGGTCGACGACCAACAAGCGCGGTTCTCCGAAGCGATGATCGATGGCCAAGCCGTGACAGACATTGAATTTTCCATCTCCCTTGCCCTTGCCTCCAAACGATTTGAGGAGTTTGCCAGAGGCATCGAACTTGTGAATTCGTTGCGCGCCATAACCCGTTGCAGCAAACACCGAGCTATCATCCGCCACGGTCACTGCGGTTAGGCCTTTCCAGCCGCCTGGCACTTCGACGGTTTCGGCATTGGGAATTTCGAGCAGCAATTTTCCGTCGAGATCGATTTTGCAGATGCGGAAGGGCGTGGCGGGAAGACCTTTTTCTTTTCGCGCCTGATTACCCAAGCTGTTGTTTTGCGCGCCGTAGATCACTGTCTGACCATTTTCCTCACGGGTTTGCATTGCGTGAAAGCCTTGGCAGTCGGGTGCGATAGTTTTGACAAATGTTCCGTCCTCCTCCCACACGATGATGGACATCTCATTGTCGGTGCTCAGGTAAACTCTGCCGTCAGGACCTGTTAGAACTCCGCCGTGCGTGGGGCCAATTGGCTCTTTTCCCGGTAGCACTCCCCAGTCGGGCACTGTCTCATAGGTCCATTCGCCATTGCCGGTGCGCACGGCTTCCTTCAATTCAATGCCCGGAGCAGTTTCATGATCTGGGTGCGCGAAAATAAGCAGCGGTGAAAATATCAGGCATGCGGCGATGGGCTTGGTGATCATCGGCTGGGATGTGGTGGGGAATGAATCAGATGCCTGTGAGGATCTCGCATTCGGGCATTTTTTCGCGAAGCTCCTCGAGCGTTTTTTCATCCACCTGAGTGCCCCACAGGTAGAGTTTTTTGAGTTTTTGGAGTTTGGACAGTTTGAGAACTTCCTGGCTGGTGACCTTTGTGCCGTAGAGGTTGAGCGATTCGAGTTCCGTCAATTCCGACAAAGTTTCAAGCGCCGCGTCGCCGATGCCTGTCTCGGCAAGTCGCAATGACTTGAGTTGGGTCGCGCTCGCCAGAAGATCCACGCCATTGTCGCTGAGAGCGGAGTGCGAGAGATCGAGTGAAACCATTGAAGTTAAAATGGGTGCGAGTTTTGCCAATTCGGCGTCACCAAATTTTTCGCGCAAGCCCACCGTGGTGAATACGAGATGCTTGGAATCTTTGGACTCAAACTGAAGCGCAGCGGGAAAATCTTTTTGCAGCTGGGCGACTTGCGCCTTGAGTGATTCGTCAGCTTTGAAAGTCGTTTCGGTCTTGGGTTTTTCTGTGACCACCGACGAGGATTTTTTGATGGCTTCCTTGATGGCATCATTCGTGGGGAGATCAGCGATTTTCGCATCCTGCGAGGCCCCGTTGTCGATCCACCACTTTATGAGCAGCAGTTCATGATCCTCGATGTCCTTTTTGCCTTCGGGTGGCATGTGTTCCTCATCGCTCTCGGGTAGCTCGATGCGGATGACCAGATTGCTGTCGGCGGAATTTCCGGGAACGATGGCTTCACCTTCCTTGCCGCCCGCGATCAGCGACTCGTACAGATCCATGCGATACTTGCCCTTTTGTTTTTCCGCATTGTGGCAGGCGTAACATTTGCTCTCGAGAATCGGTACAATGAGGCCTGCGTACACGCTTGGTTCGTGTGCTTGGTCTGCTGTGACTTTTTTCGCACGCGGTTCCATGCCAAGCCATCCGCGCAGGGGCTCGGGAGCATGATCGGTCAGGTATCCCTTGCCGTGAGTGAGAGATGCGCCGTCGTGACTGGTGATCGTCATGATGCCGACGCTGATCAAAAGCGCTGCGCGATAGAGCCAAGTGCCCGATCCATTTTTTGCATCGACCCATACTTTGATGACATAGGCGGCAACTGATAGGCAGGCAAAGGCTAGGCCGCCATAAAGGTGGCGCTCGACGAGTTCGCGGTCGTAATCGGGCGTGCTGTGGTAGAGCACGAATCCAAGGAGCGCGGCGACCACTGCCGAGATCGCAGCAAATCCCATCGCCGTTCGCGACGAAGGGGGATCAGAGCATTTGGAAAAAACATTCAGTGTCTCGCGCACGAACACCCAGACGAGCATTCCGATCGGCAGATGCAGAACGACCGGGTGAAAGCGGCCGATGAACTTTGCGATGTCGGGCAAACCGTCATCGTTCGGTGGCCCGACGAGAAAAGGCAGGCTAGCGATTGCTGCCACCATACTACCGCCGATGATCGTTGCAATGATCGGTACCAGCAAGCTGCGACGGTTTTCAGGCGATCCGTTCATTGATTAGAAAAGCAACTCCTGAGTTGTGGATCGTCAGGCCCGTCGCAATGGATCCTGAGGCTGATGATCCTCAGACCACCTCAGGCACTTCGAAGCCCTTGCGATAGGTTTTGCGCAGATACTGGTTGGCGACATCGCTGTTGGTGAATCGCTCGTTGACGCTGTCCCATTTGAGTTTTTGTCCGGTTTCACCAGTCACGCCGCTGACCCAGCGGGCGATGTTGCCGAGGTGGCAAACGGTTGCCGAACGATGACCTGTCTCGGCAGGCGCCGCAGTGGCTTCTTTTGTGCGGATGCACTCGAGCCAGTTGCGATCGTGGGGATTTTTCTTCGCGTACTCAAAGCCCCGATAGATTTGCACCTTGGGATTGGCGAGCGGCTTGCGCGCCAACTCGATCGGGTCTGACTTGGCGTACTCGCGGGTGAGGTTGAGTCGGCCGTTTTCACAAACGAAAATGGCTCCAAACTTGTCGCCGCCTTCAAATTCCACGGTGACCCCGTTGGCGTATTTCATGAAGATCTTGGGCGAGAGGGATCCCATGCGGCGGCCACCGTTGTTTTCGGGTGTGCTGGTGAATGGAACGAATGGCTGACCTTCGACCCAAACTTCTTCGGGTCCCGTGTGATCCATGTCGAGGCCCCACTGAATCATGTCGAGGCCGTGTCCGCCCCAATCGGTCATCGTGCCGCCACCATAGAGTCGCAGCCCGCTCCATGTCGGCACGCTGTCTCTTTCGTTGCTCCAAATGTTGCGATTGTATTCCGGTTTTTGCGAAGGTCCGCACCAGGTGTCCCAGTCCAATCCATCGGGGACTGGCGTGCCGGGAAAACCGTTTTCGAATGGGCTGCCGTACGAACTCGCGTGCACATGCTTGATCTTGCCGAGAGTGCCGTTGCGAAGATGCGTGATGCCGATGTTGGAGACGATGCTGGAGCGTTGCTGACTGCCGGTCTGCAAGACGACATTGTACTTGTTGACCGCTTTGACCATCTGGCGTCCTTCCCAGATCGTGTGGGAGAATGGTTTCTGGCAGTAAATGTGTTTGCCTGCTTGCGCGGCGTGAATCGTGAGCAAGGCATGCCAGTGATCGGGGACTGCGATGACCACGGCGTCGATGTCATCGCGCTCGAGGATTTTGCGATAGTCCTGATAGACATCAACTTTCTGTCCCTTGCCGACGCGGTTGTTTTCGTGAAGCCACTTCGCGCTGGCCTCGGCTCTTGGGAGAAAGACATCGGCGATGGCCGCAATCGAGGCGC